>ONXP01000049.1 GCA_900321865.1 uncultured Elusimicrobia bacterium | reverse complement strand
TTTAGCAACATTTGCCCCAAAATTAAAAAAAATTGATGGATTAGTTAATTGGAAACTGACTAGTCAAGAAGTTTATAATAGAATGAAAGGACTAGATGCTTGGCCAGGTTCATATTCATACATTGATATGGGAAATCAATCAAAAATGATAAAACTTTTTGATCCCATACTTCAGTATATAGAAGAATCTGGAAATTTACCTGGAGAAATTTTAGATATTTCAAAAGAAAGAGGAATTCTTATAAAATGTGGATTTGGAGCTCTTTGGGTTAAAAAAGTTCAATTAGAAGGACAAAAAATAATATCTGGATATGATTTTATGCTAGGAAGGAAACTGGGTAAAGGAGATGTTTTAGGAAATTGATTAAAAGGTTTTTCATTTTATATAGATTCTTTACTATAAAATTTTTGTATATTTTTTTTGTTTGTTTGGGTCAATTTTCAGAAAAATTAAAATTAAAATTATTTCACAAATATTTAGAATTTAACAATTATTGGACAATAAAATTTATAAAAAAAAATCTTCTCTCTAATCATAAAAAATTAAACACTTTAATTCTGCTTCCTCACTGTTTACAATATTCTAAATGTATTTACAAAATCACTTTTGATATAAATAATTGTAAAAAATGTATGAAATGTGTCGTAGGAAATTTTTTAAACCTAAAAGAAAAAAATGAATCCATCAATATAGCGGTTGCCACTGGTGGAACATTAGCTAGAAAAAAAATAAAAGAATTTATTCCTGATATTATAATAGCTGTAGCCTGTGAAAGAGATTTAATCAGCGGAATTTTTGATGCTTATCCTTTTTTGGTTTATGGTATGTTTAATTCTAGACCTAATGGAGATTGCATAGACACTAAAATAAATTTCCAAGAAATTTTAAATATTTTAAGTTTTTTAGATATTTTATAAATAAATTGATCTTTGTTATTTCAATATTCTATCAAAAATTTTTGGAAACTAATTTTACTTCAAAATTTCTAAACTTTAAAAATAATTAAAATGATTTTATTAAAAAAACAAACTTAATTTCACAAATTTTCATTAAAAATAAAATAATCTAAATAAATTTTCAAGTAAATTCTAATTAGAATTTACTTGGAATATTTCGTGTATATTATTCCATCGATTTTGTGCTGACAAAATAAATTTTAAAGTGCATCTAAACACTCCGCATCCTCCAAAAACATCCAAAACTTCGTCGCAAATATTTTTTATTTCTATGGCACTATCTTTTGGACAAAACGAAAGTGCTACCTTTTCTAATATTGGAATATCAACTAAATCATCTCCAATATATGCTATATTTTTATCATCTAATCCAGATAATTTTTTTATTTCATTATATGCAGAAATCTTATTTAATTCTCCCATATAAAGATATTTTATATTTAAATTTTTTGCTCTTTTTTTTACACTTTCGGATTTTCTGCCCGTAATAAAACCTAAATCTAAGTTTGGCATTCTTTTAGCTATAGAAAAAGCTAAACCGTCCTTTACATTCCATATTTTTAATTCATTTCCAGAAGCATCACAAAAGATTTCACCTTTAGTCAAAACTCCATCGACATCCATTAAAATTAATTTTATATTCCTAGCTTTTTCAATATTAACTAATCTATTATTTTTCATCATTTTATCCTAAAATAAATAAAACTAATTAACAAAAATCCTAAAATTACAAAAAAATAAACCAGACAAATAAACAACAAAAAAAATTTATAGCTAATATTTATTTTAATTTCTTTTTTGAGATCTATTTTGTCTATATTTTTTACATCTTGAGTAAAATTTTTCAAATTTTTTTTCATAATGATTTATATCACAAAATATTCATTGATTACAGAATTAACAAAAAGTTTTTCAATAATATTTTCAAAAAAAGGAAGCTCGTACTTTTTTTCAAATATATATCTTTTGCCAGTTTTAACCTTTATAGGGATGTCAATTCTTAAAGTTTTAATGCTTTTTTTAACCGTTTCGCCAACAGAATCAGTAACTCCTTTTTTAGGCCAAACATCAAAAATAAAAAAATCTTTGTATCTATCATTATTTTGTAAAGAATTAATTTCATAGCTCTGAATAACATTGTCAATTAATAATTTTTCTGCAATAATGTTTAAACTAGAATTGTCTAGATTTCCAGTAATTTCATAAATATTTTCTACTTTTAATATATAATCATCTTTATACCCAGAAACTTTTATCATATTTTTTTTTGATTTTGAAAAAGAATCAAATTTTTCTTCTAAATAAAAAATTTGAATAAAATTTTTATTTATATCCATAAATTATATATTTTCCCTTTTTATAAATTTGGTCAACATATCTATTGATTTATAAACACCTTGTTTTATAGCTCTATGTTTCATTGCTGCAATTTCAACTAACCCTGATAAATTTCTACCAACTTTCACCGGAATAATAGTTTTTGGAATTTCTACATTTAAAATATTTTCAAAACATTTATCATTGCCTAATCTATTTATAGATTCGTTTTTATCGTAAATTTTTAATTCTACTACCAAATCTATACTAGTTTTATCTAAAATTTGTTTAAATCCAAAAAAATCTTTGACATTAATTATCCCAAGTCCTCTAATTTCCATATAATACGGCATAACATTACTAGCATAACCAACTAGAATTCCGCCAGATTTTTTCTTTATTTTTATCAAGTCATCACAAATCAGTTGATGCCCTTTATAAAGTAAATCTAGGGCACACTCACTTTTTCCTATTCCGCTTTCACCTTTTATAAATACTCCAGTTCCATAAACCTCTACCAAAACTCCATGTATCGAAATTTCTCTCGATATTTTTTCTTCTATATATGCATTCATTTCTTTAATAAAATGTGATGTGGAAAAAGAAGTCCTAAAACAAGGAATATTATATTTTTTAGAAACTTCTAGAAACTCAATATCTGGAAACAAACCATTAGTTATCACAAAACACGGAACAGAAAATTTTTTTAAAATATTCTCTATAACTTCAATTTTTTTTAAACTTGATAATTTATTAAAATAAAAAATTTCAGTATTTCCCAAAACCTGTATTCTATCATATGCAAAATAATCCAAAAACCCAGCTAATGCCAACCCTAATCTATTTACATCTGATTTTTTTACTTCTAGATTTTTATCGTCTACATCAATAAGCTTCACTAAATCTAATTTGTTTTTATTATCTAAATATATATTAGAAACAGTAATGCTTTTGGTTGACAAAAATTATTCCTCTTCTTCTGTAATCATCTCTATAGCTTCTTCTTTTGAATTACATTTAGAAAGAGGCTCTCTAAAATATTTATCTTTTAAAAGTTGAGAAGCTTTAGCTAAAATTTTCAAATGAATATTTGTCGTTTTTTCAGAAGATAAAAATAAAAATACAATGTATACCAATTCTCCATCTAAAGAACTAAAACTAATTCCTTTTTTTGAAATGCCTAAAGCAACTAATACTTCATCTGATAACTCTTCTATCTTTGCATGAGGCATAGCAATGCCTTGACCTATTCCAGTAGTTCCTAAATTTTCTCTCTCTAATAATGCATTTACTACTTTTTCTTTGTCATGAATTTTTCCAGCCTTTACTAAAATATCAACCATTTCCTCTAAAACTTCTTTTTTGGTAGTTCCTTCTAAGCCTATTTTTATATAATCTTTTAACAAGAAATCCGTTATTTTCATAAATATTCCTCTATAAATTATAAATTTTTACTGGCTAAATAAGCCTCTATAAAACCATCTATTTCGCCGTCCATAACAGCTGATATATTCCCTACCTCAAAATTCGTTCTATGATCTTTTACCATTGTATAAGGGCAAAAAACATAAGATCTTATTTGACTGCCCCAGGCTATCAACCCTTTTTCATCGTAATGTTTTTCAGTACTTTGCCTTCTTTTTTCTTCTTCCATTTCATAAAGTTTTGCTTTTAAAAGTTTTAAAGCTATTTCTTTATTTTTATGCTGTGATCTTTCATTTTGGCATTGTACAACTATCCCAGTAGGAAAATGGGTTATTCTAATAGCAGATTCTGTTCTATTTACATGCTGACCGCCTGCTCCGCTAGCTCTATAAGTATCTATTCTCAAATCTTTTTCTTCTATTTTTATGTCAATATCGTCCATAATTTCAGGAATAACATCACAAGAAGCAAAAGAAGTATGTCTTCTTTTATTAGAATCAAAAGGAGATATTCTAACTAATCTATGAACTCCTATCTCAGATTTTAAATATCCATATGCATACTTACCTTTTACCAGAGCTACTATGCTTTTTATGCCAACTTCTTCTCCAGGCAAAATATCTAAAATTTCTAATTTATAACCCTTTCTTTCTGCATAACGGCTATACATTCTAAAAAGCATATCAGTCCAATCGCAAGCCTCAGTTCCACCAGCTCCAGAATGAAGAGTAAGAATAGCATTATTTTTATCAAATTTTCCAGAAAGCTTCAATTCCAAATTTAAAGCTTTTAATCTTTTTTTTATTTTTTCAAAATTATTATCTAATTCTTGAATTAAATTTAAATCTTGTTCTTCAATAGCCAAAGAATAAAGTTCATAATTTGACTTATTTTCCTTTTGTAAATCTTCAAAATCAGATATTCTTTGCTTTAGTGTAGTAATTTTTTTTAAAATCTCACTAGATTTTTCAGCAGAATCCCAAAATTCATTTTTGTTAGTTTCTTTTTCCAAAGAGTTAAGTTCCTCTTTTTTAGAATCTATATCAAAGAAACCTCCCAAACGACAAAATTTCTTCATTCAAAAGATTATAATAATTTTCTAATTCTTTTTTATCCATAAAAAGCCTATTATAAAAAAACAAAATTTTTATTTTTAAATCATAAAATATCTTTTTTTATCAAAGTTTCCGCTATTTCAACGGCATTTAAAGCAGCCCCTTTTAATAAATTATCACTAACTACCCAAAATGTTAAGCCATTTTTTAAAGTTATATCTTTCCTAATTCGACCAACAAATGTTTTTTGCTGACACTCTGCAAAAAGTGGCATAGGATATTTTTGATTAGCCGTGTCATCTATAACCTCAATGCCTTTTGCATTTTTTAAAAGTTCTCTTGCTTTTTCTGGCGAAACTTCTTTTTCTGTCTCTATCCAAACAGCTTCACTGTGGGCTCTAAGGACAGGAACCCTAACACAAGTCGCACTAACTAAAATATTATTATCACCCATTATTTTTTTTGTTTCGTTAGTCATTTTCATTTCTTCTTTTGTATATCCATTTTCCATAAATACATCGATATGAGGAATAAGATTTCTAGCTATTTGATATGGAAATTTTTCAAAAGTATTTTGATCAATTTTTTCATTATTTGCTATTTTTTTAGTTTGATTTTCTAAATCGTGAATTCCTTTTATTCCTGCTCCAGAAACAGCCTGATAAGTGGAAACTATAACTCTTTTTATTTTGGCGTAATTATGGATAGGCTTTAAAGCTACGACCATTTGAATGGTGGAACAATTTGGATTTGCTATAATTTTTTTATCTTTTTTTAAATCGTCAGGATTTACTTCTGGAACGACCAAAGGACAATTTTCATTCATTCTCCATTCACTGGAATTGTCAATTACAAAGGCTCCGTATTTTGCAAAACTAGGAGCAAATTCCCTGCTGGTAGAAGCTCCAGCACTAAAAAGAGCAATGTCAATATCCTTTCCACTATCGTGTGTTAAAAGTTCAACTGAGACATCTTTGCTATTAAACTTTAATTTTTTCCCGACTGATCTTTCTGATGCTAAAAGTTTAATATTTTCTACTGGAAAATTTCTAGTTTCTAACATTTTAATCATTTCATTTCCAACAACTCCAGTAGCTCCAACAACTGCAACATTATATTTTTTCATTTTTTAAACTCCAAAAAAAGATAGAAAAATTGTACTCTAAAGTATTATATAAAAAAATTTATTTTTTTAAAACTTTATTAAATTAATTATTTTTTTTAAAATTAAAAAAGTATTTTTAAATCAATTCACAATATAAATCATAAATTTCACATTTTGTAATTTTTACATCGTGAAAAGCAAAAAAATCAAAGTTTTTGATAGATTTTATTTTTAGATATGTATTAGGATCTGATTGAGAAGTTTGTGAAAAAATTCGTCCCTTTATGAGATTTTGATTTTCAACCGTTTCCGGTAAAAATTTAAAAGTTTTACCTAAATATACTTTATTTTTTTCTAAAGAAATCTTTTGTTGAAGTTTCATTATTTCATCTTTTCTAATATTTTTTATATTTTCTGGAATTTGTTCTTTCATATCATAGGCAAGAGTTCCTTTTTCCCTTGAATATGTAAAAACTCCCAGTCTATCAAAATATTTTTTTTCAACTAAAGATAAAAGTTCTTTAAAATCATTTTCTGTCTCTCCTGGAAATCCTACTATAAATGTAGTTCTAATACAAATATCAGGAATATTTTCTTTTAAAAAGTCTAATTTTTTTAATATTTCTGTTTTAGTTATATGTCTATTCATTTTTTTTAAAATTTTATCATTTATGTGCTGAAGAGGAATATCAAGGTAATTTACAATATTTTTATGATTTTTAATGAGATGAACTAAGTCATTATTTATGTATTTAGGGTGAAGGTATAAAAGCCTTATCCAAAAATCTTTTTCTATTCTGTCAATATCGTCCAAAAGATTTATTAAACCATAATTTTTATATAAATCTAGTCCATATTGTCCGATATCTTGAGAGACGATATTTATTTCTTTAATATTCTTGTTTATCAAAATATTGGCTTCTTTTAAAATAATTTCTTTTTTTCTGCTTCTAAAATTTCCTCTAATTGACGGAATTAAACAATAAGAACATCTATTATTACAACCTTCTGATATTTTTAAATAAGCATAATTAGGGTGTGAAACCGTTCTATTAATTTTATTTTCATCAAACAAACCAAAAATATTATTATTTTTATCAAAAATCGAAGTTTTTATTTGATTTTCTAAAAAATTTTTAATAGCTAAAAAAAATGATTTTACATCCAAAAGTCCCAAAATTAAATCAACTTTTTCAAAGAGATTTTCTTTATCTTTTTCTTTTTCAAGATTTTTCTCATTATTTTTTAAAAATTCTGCATAGCATCCGGTCATTATTAGACATTTTAAATTCTTATTTTTATATTTCGATAAATCAGAAAGATATTTTTTAGCTTCCTGCCTTGCTTCTTCCAAAAAAGCACAAGTGTTTAAAATTATAACATCTGCCTCGTCTAAATTAGATGTTATATTAGAATAAAAAGATAACCCTTTTAGTAAAAATTCTGAATCTGTTTGATTTTTATTACAACCTAAAGTGACTATTGAAATTAATATTTCATTTTTATCCATTTTATCCTCCAAAAAGATTTTTTAATTATATAAACTTAATAAAGTTTGACAATATTTTTTCTTTCTTATAAAATTTAGAATTTAATCTTTTAGAGGATTAGATTATGCTTAATGAAAGTTCCCAAAAATTTTTCATAAAAACTTTTGGTTGTCAAATGAATGTCTATGATTCTATTTTAATTTCAGAAAAAATAAAAAAACTTGGGTACATTGAAACAGATAATATAAAGGAAGCTGATCTCATTTTAATTAATACTTGTGCCGTTAGAAAACTTGCAGAACACAAGGCCTTAAGCGAGCTAGGTGCTACTAAAAAATTAAAAGAAAAAAATCCTAAGCTTTTAGTGGGAATTATTGGTTGTATAGCCCAAAAATTAGGGAAAAAAATTATTTCTGATTTTCCTTTTGTAGATTTTGTTTTGGGTACTAAAGAAATGTATAAAATTCCTTTTTATTTGCAAAAATTAGAAAATTCAGATATTTCTTCTGGTTCACATAATATTTTAAAATTATCTTTAGATGAAAAAATAGAAGGTTATAAAACAGAGCATGTTAATTCTGTGTCTGCTTTTATTACAATTGTTAGAGGTTGCAATAATTTTTGCACATATTGCATAGTTCCTTTTGTAAGAGGGAGAGAAGAAAGCAGAAGCTCAAAAGAAATCTTAGAAGAAATAAACGCTATGGCCTCAAATAGAGTAAAAGAAATCGTTCTTTTAGGTCAAAATGTTAATATTTTTGGAAAAGATAATAACGAATCTTTAGAAGATTTACTTTATAAAATTAACAATATAAACGGAATAGAAAGAATTAGATATTTTACTTCTCATCCAAAGGATGTTACAGAAAATTTTATAAAAAATGTTAAAGATATCAAAAAAGTTTGTGAACATATTCATATTCCTTTTCAAAGCGGTTCTAATAAAATATTAAAATCTATGAATAGAAAATACACCAGAGAAGAATATATAGAAAAAATTCATATGATTAGAAAATATATTCCCAATATTAGTATTACTACAGATATAATAGTTGGATTTTCTGGTGAAACTGAAAAAGATTTTAATGAAACTCTGGATTTATTAGAAACTTGTAAAATAGACAGTATTTATTCTTTTAAATATTCTCCCAGGGAGGGAACTATTTCATATAAAAATTTTGCAGACGATGTACTTATTATAGAAAAAGAAAGACGGTTAAAAGTTTTAAATGATTTAGCTAATCAAATTTCTCTAGAGTGCAATAATAAATACATTTCTACTATTCAAGAAGTTTTATGGGAAAGCATTTCAGAAAATAATAATTCTTTTATTTATGAGGGGAGAACTAGAAGTTATAAAAAAGTATTTTTAACTTTAAATAATAAAGAGATAAAATTAGGAGAGATTTCTAAAGTAAAAATTATAGGAGCATCAGTTTTTTCTCTTTATGGTGAAATAGTAAAAGGAGTGTAAAAAATTATGTTTCTTTACCCTAACCAAATTTTAGACTCAAAAAAAATCAAAGTTTTTAATATTTCAAACGACGAAGAAAATAAAAATATTATTAGTGCTTTAAACCTTTATACAAATGATCAAAGAATTATTTTTATTCTAAACAATTCTCAAGAAACTCAGTCTGTTTATTTTGATTTTGGAGAAGTGTTTTCCAGTGTAGGCTTTATAAAAAAAGAAAAAATTTATATGTTTTATGATATTGTATCCGGAGTTATTATTCTAAAAAGAGGTTTTGACATTTTAGAACACGAAAAACAAAGTTTAAATTTTGATTTGACACCAAATAGCATATTTTTAAATAAAGTTTTTCAATTTTGCGAAATAGAAGAAAATTCTCATATTAATATTGAAAGCCTTGAAAAAGTTTTTAATATTATATCTTTTTACTCAAAAAAGCATGGAATTAACTTTGAAAACGAATTATTTTACGATAAAAATAATGATAATTTGCTTAATATTATTAAAAATTTTGCTCTAAAATTTAAAATAAATTCCAATTTTTACTATGAAAATAATGATAAATATACTGATACTTTTTTTGCAAAAATAACAGAAGAAGAACAAAATAATTTTCTATTTATAATGAATACTGATAATAAAAATTTGGATAATTTTAAATTTTTAAGATCCGATGTGTTTAATTATCGTGAAGATGATGTAAAAAAAACTTTTTTTATCTTTGAAGACTTATTTAGTAATGAAATATTTATTAGAGATGCAAAAGAATTAAAGAAAAAAGGGTTAGCTATAAAACTAGAAAAAGGCGATGCACATTTTTTTAGATATAAAAAAGTTATAGACAATGATATTATGTTTTTGGAAATTCTTTTAGAGCAAACTAATTATAAAGCTATAAAAACGAATAATTTTTTCAAAAAAATTTTTGACAATGAAAATAATATTGTTGATATTGACAATATTTTAGACCTTTTTAAATCAAAAGAAAATTCTGGGAATTTAACCTGGATTGATAGAAATATTCCAGAATTAAAAGATCAAACTATAGTTTATTTATGTATGGAAATGTTTATTCCAGAGCTTTATGAAATGCTTCCAGGTTTCGATTATAATGGAGCTGTTGATGCAAATTTTAGTGGAGGTCTTGGGATTCTTGCAGGATGCACGATGGAAGGATTTTCTAATATAGGACTTTCGTCGTATGCTATTATTCCTATGTATAAAAAAAGAAGAGTTCAAAAAATAAATAAAAATTTTGAGCAAGAAATATACGAAGAAGAAGTCGATTATACTAAAAATAAAAATATAAAAAAAGTTTTAGATAATTCGACATCTATGCATCTAGAAGTCCAGGTTTTCTTAGAAAATAAAAAATATTCTGTAAAAATTTGGGAAACTTTTAGAAAGAATTCTCGTATTTTTTTATTAGAGGAACCTGAAATATTTGATGTTTTGTATACTGGAAATAGAGATCAAAGATTAAAACAAGAAATTATTTTTGGAAAAGTAGTTCCTTCTTTATTAAAAATGTTAGAAATAAAGCCTTCTATTGTTCATCTAAACGAAGCTCATCCAGTTTTGGCTGCTATTGGTATAAAAGATTGGAAAAATATTTCACTTGGAGATACTTTTTTTGACAATACCAGAATTCTATTTACAATTCATACCCCTAGAATAGCAGGAATGGAAGTGTTTTTTGTAAATTATAACAGGCTAGAAATTCCATATTATTTTAAATCAATTTTTGACACAAAAAATACTGGAAAATTAGATTTTACTAATGCCGCCATAGAAATTAGCGATAGAGTAAACACTGTTTCAAATAATCAGATCAGAATAGTAAAAGAAAGAATATTTACAAATGAAAAATTTCATAGAAAAATTATAGGAATAATGAATGGTTCTAGTAGTAGTTATTGGATGAGCGAAAATATTAAAAGATTTTATTTTTTAGATAATAGAGAAATAAAATGTTCTGAGATATTAAAAAGTTCAACCAAAAATAAGGCCATAGCTATAGATTTTATAAAAAATTCTTTTAAAAGAGACAATACTCTAAAAACTTTAGGAATAGAAGAAGAACTTTATAATAATTTAACTATTTCAAAACCTTCTGCTTGGGCTGTCAGAAGAATAGTTGATTATAAAAATCAATGGCCACTTTTAAAAGATATAATAAGAGTTATTTGTGCAGAAAGAGGAAAAATTGTTGATACACCTTTTGGAAAACTAGAAGGTTTAGGATTTCAGGTTATAGTTGGAGGTATGGCACATCCAAATGACCAAAACAGTCAACAATGGATAAAAGAATTTTTGCATTGGATGAAAGGGCTTTGGAGAAGCAATTTATCAGATGAATATATAGAAGTAAAAGAACTTGTAGGCAATTTCTTTTTTTGTCCTTCTTCTATAGATGGATTAGGGAAACTTTTAAAAATGTCTGCTGTTGGTGGTGATGTCTGTTTAGAAATTCCTACCTGGGATGAAGAAGCCTGCGGAACTAGTGGAATGCGAGCTCTTGGCAATGGAAATATATGTATAGATTCTAGTGATGGAGCATTAGAATGGCTAAATGACAATAAAAATAGTTTTTTGTTAATGCCATATAATAGTTCTACTATCCTAAAATATATGCAAAAAATATCACAAATGTTTTACAATTGTTTATCAAAAGAAAAAAATGAAGAGTTTTTATTAGAAAATGATGAATATTTAAATATGAAACGAGAAGCAATATTTACCTGGAAAAACAAAGTAAATATTGATGTAATGTCAAAAAGATATGCAAGAGAAATGTTTTATCCTACTATAAAAGCGAAAAAAATTATTACAAATTTATAAACTTTTATTTTTTTATTGACATTATGTTGTGAAATTAATATTTTAATTAAAATTTTATTTTTTGGAGTTTTTTTATGAAAAAATTTTTGCTTTTTTTGTCTTTGTGTTCGTTGTTGTTTTTATGTTTTGCTTGTAAAAAAGATGATGATGACAATAAAAATAAAGTCGATGGTACTCCTTTAGTTACTGTTGAGCTCTTGACTTATGAGCCTACCTATACTGCTTATGGCACTTTTCCTGTTCTAAAAGGAACTGTTCAAATCACAAATATTGGATCTGATACTGCTGATGATGTTTTTTTTCAAGTTTATCTTAAAACCAAAGCTGGAAAAACCGAAACTTTTGATGTAGAAATTTTGGATACTTTTGACATAAATGTAGGACAAACTGTTACAAGACAGTTTATTACATATGACATTATTCCTGCTAATATATATGTAAATTCATTGACGGAACAGACAATAGATGGATATTCTTTTAGTGAAATAATAGAGGAATGTTATATAGTACCTGGCAGTGTTTGGGCTGACTAAGAATATATTTTTATTAATAATAATATAAAAAAAGCAACTGAAATTTTTGTTTCAGTTGTTTTTTTTAATTATATTTTATATATTTTTAAAGTAAAAGATTGCAGTTTTCTTAAAATTCTTGGGGCATTGTTTTATGAATAAAGAAATTCTTATTTCTGGTATGAGACCTACTGGAAGGCTTCATATAGGACACTTAAAAGGTGCTATAGAAAATTGGATAAAATTTCAAGAAGATCAAAAGTATTCCTGTTTTTTTTTCGTAGCTGACTGGCATGCATTAACTACTAAATATTTAAATACTAAAGATTTACAAAAAGATACATTTGATATGGTTTTAGATTGGATGTCTATTGGTTTAGATCCTGAGAAAATTACTATTTTTTGTCAATCTATGGTAAAGGCACATTCAGAATTATTTTTAATTTTATCAATGATAACTTCGCTATCATGGCTTTATAGATGCCCTACCTATAAAGATATGATAAAAGAATTAAAAAATGTTGATATTCATACTATTGGTTTTTTAGGATATCCTGTTTTGATGAGTGCTGATATAATGCTTTATAAAGCTAGTTATGTTCCAGTGGGAGAGGATCAATTGCCGCACTTAGAATTTACTAGAGAACTTGTTAGAAAATTTAATTATATTTATAATACCGATTTTTTTATTGAACCTAAGGCTATTTTAACAAAAAATCCTAAACTGTTAGGAACAGATGGTCGGAAAATGAGTAAAAGCTATAATAATAGTATATATTTAACAG
>ONXP01000050.1 GCA_900321865.1 uncultured Elusimicrobia bacterium | reverse complement strand
TCCAACGATTTTATTCATATCAAGAGAAACTCCAAAATTTATAAAATTAAAAAGGCCAATGTCAAAATCAGTTAAAATCCCGCCATTTTTATACACCAAAAAATCAAAAGTATAATCTAAATGTTTGTAAAAAAAACCGTTTGGAGTATTAATAATCTTATTAGAAATATTAATTTCGTCTGATTTCAAAAAATTATTAAACAAAAATATAAAAGCAAAAAGTATAAAGTTAAATTTTTTATTAAATATATTTTTCATAATTTTAAATTGAATTTTTTAAAATATAAATCCGTAAAAATCTCTCAAATAATTCATTTTTTTTAAAACTAGCATTTCATCAAATAATTTTTCTGTAATATCTACGACTTTTCTATTTTTAGGATCTTTAAATTCATTATTTTTCGCCCAATCATTAAAAGCTCCTAGTGATGCTCCAGCCCAAATTTGATAATCTTGCTTTCGTTCTAAAACCGCCCTTCTTCCCCAATTAGGAGACTGCCCCAGGTACCAACGAAAAACTAAAGCCATTTTTTTCTTTTCACTTTTTTCTGCTTTTTCTAACATTTCCAAATTATTGATTTTAGTAAAAAAATTTTTGGTCTCTTGCCAAACCTCTTCCAAAGTTTTTTGAAAATATTGAGTTTCTATTTTTTCTTTAATATCTTTTGGAATATCGTTTATAGATTCATAAGAATTATATATTTCAAAGAGATGTCTTGCCCTCATAGGATAAAGAGTTCCTTTTTTTAGAACCTGAACTTTTGCACCCATTTCAAACATATCAGCTGCAGGTGCCATATCCATATCAGTATAATCCACCTTTGATAAAAGCTCTTTTACTTCATCTGAAGTCCCTGCCTCTATGCAAGATTGATTAATAGATCCTAAAACAACATAATCTGCCCCCATTTCAAATGCTGCCAAAATTGACTCAGGAGTTCCCATCCCTCCACCTATTCCAATTCTAATAGGACTGGAATAATTGTATTCTTTTTGGATATCATTGCTTAAATTTTTTATAACTGTATAAAGACTGGTAAATTGTCTATTATCTGTATGTCCGCCAGAATCAGATTCTGCTGTTATGTCACTTGCCATTGGGATAAACTTTGAAAGCTCTGCCTCTAGCGGAGTAATCTTCCCTTTTTCTAATAACTTTTTGACTATTTTTTCTGGAGCAGGTTCCATAAATTTCTTAGCTATTTTATCCCTGGAAATTTTAGCTATAATATGATGTTTCACAATTATATTTCCATTTTCGTCTTTTTTCAACCCATTTAATCTATAATAAACCAAAGGCTCTGAAAGATTTATAAAAGCTGAAGCCTCGACTATATTTATATTATGCTTTATGTATAAATCTATTAATTTTTGTTCTTTTTCAGGTTCTTGTGGAGCATTTAAAATATTACAACAAAAAGGTTTACCAGAAACATTATTCTTTATTTCCAAAATATCAGCTTCTATTTTTTCTAAACTAAGTCCGCCAGTCCCAAGAGAACACAAAAGATCGTTTTTAGCAAAAGCTATAACCATAGCAGGACTAGAAATTTCATTAGCCATAGAGCCTGCCATATAAGCATATTTTACATCAAATTCTTTTAAAAAATTTTGACTTCCAAAGCTGGTTTTAAAAATGTTAGGTAAATATCCAACACATTGAATACTTCCATTATTGTCAAAAAAATTTTCGGCTAGGCTTTTTTCTATAATTCCTAGTTTTTCATTACATTTTACTATCAAAAAATCTTTATTTTCCTTGAGAAAATTTTTAATTTCTTCTGAGTTAAACAAAATATTTTTTTTACAATTTTCGCTAAGATTGACAATTTTAGAATAATTTATCAATTTCTCCCCCTATCAAAAAAAATCATAAATTTTGAACTTTTTGTTAAAAATATCATTAAAATATGATGTAATCGTTATAAAAACAATTTCTACATTTTTCCAAAACAGTATAATTATATAAAAAAAATAGAAAAATAAAATCATAAAAATAAAACTTGACTTTATATTCTTGTATAAATAAAATTTATTTAAAATTTGTGTGTTTATGTCGTTTTTTGAATAAATATATGCCTAGGTAGCTCAATGGCAGAGCAATGGTTTTGTAAACCATAGGTTGTAGGTTCAACTCCTATCCTAGGCTTTTATTTTTTATGGACAGGTGGCCGAGTGGCTAAAGGCAACAGACTGTAAATCTGTCGAGCTCCGCTCTACGAAGGTTCGAATCCTTCCCTGTCCATTTTCTTTTCTGCGGGTATAGCTTAGGGGTAAAGTCCCAGCCTTCCAAGCTGGTTACGCGGGTTCGATTCCCGCTACCCGCTCCATTTTTTTTATTTAAAATTTTACTTTTAGTTTCATTTTTTTCTGCGGGTATAGCTTAGGGGTAAAGCCCCAGCTTCCCAAGCTGGTCACGCGGGTTCGATTCCCGCTACCCGCTCCATTTTCACTTTTCAATTCTTTTAATTTTTGTATTTTATTAAAATTCCTCTTTCTGGATCGTGCTGGTAAATAAGGCAAACCCTTATAACTTTTTCTTCGCCAAGAATTTTAATAATATTATTTGTAAGTCTCTCCTCTCTCTTTCTTCATCGTGATAATAAATATTTATTATAGCTTCTTTATCAGCATCAAAAGATACTTTAAAATATTTTTATCGCTTTCATCCAGAGAATGCCCTATAACATGAAAATTTCTTCGTGATTTAGAAGTATTTTCAATATCCTTTTTATTTTTTATTATGTCTACTAAGTTTTGATAGTCTTCAATTGTATTATATTTATGTCTTTGGATTTAATAATTTTCTTGTTTTATTTGTGTTAGATCTTGCAATTGATTTTTTAATATTTGGTTTTGTTAAAATATTATTTTTATTTAGCCGTTTATTGCATTATTTATATTTATATTAGTTTCTGTTGATACATTTTTTTTATATTCCACATCTGCCAGATCGTGAATTTTTACCAGACAAAATTATTCT
Organism: uncultured Elusimicrobia bacterium; assembly: GCA_900321865.1. Classification (GTDB taxonomy): domain Bacteria; phylum RUG730; class RUG730; order RUG730; family RUG730; genus RUG730. Next base: position 28,141 of record ONXP01000050.1, on the reverse strand, counting down.
CACATAATTGTTGCAAAATTTTTTTAAACTCATCAACTGTAACCATATTGAAATTATATAACCTTGATTTAGTTGATTTATATGCAACTTCTGGATCAACAGTGAGTGAATGAAAAAATATATGAGTTACTTCCTCCGGTTCATAGGCAATTAGTCCATTTTTTTCTGGTTTGGTTCTATATATTCTCTTTCTTTTATTTTTAATAATTTCCCAAAGAATTTGAATATGAAAGAGCCTTTGTGTCTTCTATTAAATCAGTTTTTGAAAATAGAAATGTTTGAAATAAAAAAATTGTGTTAAAATGATTGTCAAATTTATAAATATTTTTATAGATAAAAAATTATTCATACCATTTTTCCCCTCATAAATTTATTCTAAGATTATAACTCAAAAATCTTGATTAGATCAGATCAGATTAGTTTAATTTAATTTAATTAATTTAAAAAAATAGTTGTCAGACAATTAAAATTTTAAATTTTCTTAAAATTTATAACCTATTAATAGGTTGATTATAAATAAGTCTATTTTTAACCAAGATTTTGAAAATACAAAAATATTTAAGTAATTTTGGATTTTTATTTCAGAAATTTATTTAAAAAGATTCCTTTCTTTTTCCATTTTTATACTAAAAAATTTATACATTTTATTTTTGGATTTGATAATAAAAAAGTTTATAATAAAAAAACAAAACAGCTATAACTAATAATTTAAAAAATTTAAATTAAAATTAACATTATTAGTTAGCATATTTCTCAAAATTTTCTGTTTGTTCCATAACCTTAAATAAAATAATAATTTCAGGCTTTTAAACCAATAAAAAATTACTGATTAAAAAAACATTGATATAAAAAACCAACCAGGTAATCAGACATATCCTTATGGCTAGAATATCTATAAAATAATTCAATAATAAATCTGCTTTGAAATCAAAAATTGTAAGAAATAAAAAAAGACTTTTCTAAAAAAATATTTCATTCTTTTAAAAAAGTCTAACTAAAAAATTAAATAATTTAAAAAAGTTTATTTTATTATTCCTAACTCTTTTCCTACTTTTTTAAATGCCTCTAAAACTTTATCTAGCTGTTCATCTTTTTGGGTCGCTATATAGCTGGTTCTAATCATAGCTCTACCCTGAGGCACAGCAGGACTGACTACTGGAGTAGTAAATACCCCTTCCTCAAAAAGCCTTCTACACATTTTAAAAGCTACCAAATCATCTCCAGCAACAACAGGAATAATCTGAGTAGAACTCGTCCCTGTATCAAACCCCAAGTCATTAAACCCTTTTCTCATCTTTTGACCGATTTCCAAAAGCCTTTTCATTCTCTCTGGCTCTTTTTCTATGATATCTAGTGCTGCTATAGTCGATGCAACATTACTAGGAGGAAGGCTCGCCGTAAAAATTAAAGCTCTGGCATTATGCTTCAAAAAATTGATCAAATTTTTACTACCAGCAATAAATCCACCTACACTAGCAAAAGATTTACTAAAAGTTCCAAACAAAATATCTATTTCATTTTCTAATCCATAGTATTCACCAGTTCCTCTGCCATGCTTGCCTAAAACTCCTATGCCGTGTGCATCATCGACCATAATTTTGGCATTATATTTTTTTGCTATTTTTACTATTTCTGGAAGATTAGCGATATCTCCCTCCATACTAAAAACTCCATCAACTATAATAAGTTTCCCTTTTTCTAATGGAATTTGAAACAAAACTCTTTCTAAATCTTCCATATCGTTATGCTTAAATCTTTTCATATCTCCAAACGACAATTTACACCCATCTATAATGCTAGCATGATCATATTTATCAGTTATAGCTACATCATTTTTTCCAACAATTGCGGATATTACTCCGAGATTTGCTAACATTCCAGTGGAAAATGTTATGACCGCTTCTCTTTTTAAAAATTTTGCCAATCTATTTTCTAATTCTACATGCAAATCAAGTGTCCCATTTAAAAATCTAGATCCTACACATCCCACACCATATTTATCAATGGCATTTTTTGCCGCTTCTTTTAATTTTGGATGAGAAGTCAGCCCTAAATAATTATTTGATCCAACCATTATTAATTTTTTGCCTTCTATTATAACCTCAGGATCTTGTCCTGACTCCACTGTATGAAAATATGGATACACCCCTAATTTTTTTACTTCATCTGCTGCAGTAAAATTTTTACATTTTTCAAATAAATCCGGCATTTATTCCCCCACAAAAGTGTTTTTTTTAAGTTTATTATTAATATCATTTAAAGAAAAATTATTGATAGCTGCCTCTGCAATATTTTCTAAATGATCCCCTATCCTTTCCAGGTTATTCATTATATCAATAAAAAGTATAGAAGCCTCAGGCGAACATTTTAGATCTACTATTCTTTTCGTTTGACTATCAAAAAGCTCTTTATGAATTTTATCTAAGGTCTTTTCTAAATTTAAAATATCTTTTACTTCCAAAATATTTATTTCCGTAAACCCAAAACTTTCCAAAACTTTATCTATTTTTTCTGACATAAGATTTATAATATCAAAAACTTTTTTTAAATCGAACATAGCTTCATCAGAAAATTTTATTTTATTTTCTAACATTTTTTCTGTTATTTCTACTATATTTACCGCATGATCCGAAATTCTCTCAATATCATTTATAGAATGTATCAAAACTGGCAGAGAACTAGAAATATCCCTTGTCATTCTTTCGTTTGTTATTCTTGACAAATACAGAGTAATATCGTGTTGCAATTTATCTACTTCATTTTCTTTATTATAAATTTTTTTCAAAGTATAAATATCTTTTTCTAAAAAGCCTTTAAAAGTGATTTTTAAAATTTCAGTCGTCATTTTTGACATTTCTGAAATTTCTTTTTTAGAAGAATTAAAAGCTAGCTCTGGTGTGTCCAAAAGTGAAGATTGTAAATATTTTACAGAATTTGATAAATATTTATTTTTTTTGTTTGGCATAATTTTTTCAATAATAATAACAATTTTTTCAATAAAAGGATAAAAAAGTAAAGCATTAATTATATTAAAAAGTGTATGAGCATTGGCTATATATCTAGGAATTGTAACTAAGTCTACATTCACAGGAGTTAAAAAATTTATAAATTTTTCGTACAATCCAGACATAATAAAAAAATAAAAATATATAGTCCCTACAACCTTTGACAAAGTATGAAAAAGTGAAAGCCTTTTTGCTTCTATATTCCCTCCAATGCTGGAGATCCAAGCTGTAAAAGTCGAGCCTATATTATCCCCTAAAAGAACATACATTGAAGTTTTTAAATCTATCAATCCAGAAGATGCAAATGCTATTAAAATTCCAATAGATACACTACTAGATTGCAAAATTCCTGTCATTATTATCCCTAAAATTATTCCCAAAAAAGGATTTTTTGATAAAATGATTGAATAATTATTGATAGCAGAAATATTTTTTAATACTTCTACAATGTCTGACATAAATTTTAAACCTAAAAATAAAATTCCTATAGAAAATAAAACCTGCCCTAAAAATTTAAATTTTTCTTTTTTAAAAATTAATATAACCAGCATCCCAACAGCTATCATAGGCAAAGCATATTCCGAAATATTAAAAGCTATTATTTGAGCTGTTATTGTCGTTCCTATATTTGCACCAAGTAAAATACTAATGCTCTGGGTAAAGGTTAAAATCCCAGAATCTATAAACCCTATTAAAATTATTGTAATAAGTCCACTAGATTGCACCACAGCTGTGACAAAAGCTCCTATCAATATTCCCAAAAAATGATTATTTGTAATTTTAGTCATTACAAATTTTAATTTATTGCTAGCTATTTTTTGTAATCCATCTGATAAATATTTCATCCCAAATATAAATAAAGCTAGACCTCCAAATAAGCCAAAAAATATATCTTTTAAGTTATTCAAATTAAATTCTCCGTAAAAACCCTTTTTTTTATATCTATTTTTTTCATTTCGCCATAATTTTTTCCAATCTCTATATCAAAATTAATTGGAATGTAAAAAGCAAAAATTTTTTCTAAAATATTTTCAATATCTTGAATTACAATATCTAAATCTTTATCTAAACAAGTGGTTAAAATTTTATTCTCAGAAAAATAAAGAATTTTAAAATTTTTTATAGAAATATTCTTTGATAATTCAAATAAAATTCTCTTAAAAATGTCAGAAATGTTAAATTTGATAAATTTTGTTATGGAGTTTTGTGAAATATCATCTTTATTAAAAATAAATTTATTATTAAACATAGTTTTTTTATTTTTAAAATCTTCTAGTTTAAAATTTTTATAAAATAATGAAACTTTTGGAAAAACTCGAAAAATACTGTCTTTTAATTTTAATAAAATATCTTTTTTCATCCTAAAATCATAAACAAGTTCGTCAATATTATCATAAAATATTTCATTTATAAATTTTTCTTTTTCTATACAAAAACCTTCAAATAAACTAGATTCTAATAAAATATTATTATCAAACAAAAAATTTTTTAATTTTTCATCTTTTACAAAAAAATTTAAAATGTATGACTCCAAAAATTTAAAATTAATAACTAAAAAAGAATAATTTTTTTCAGAAATAAATACTTTTTTCACTAAATTTTTATTTTTTAAATAAAGCTTGGAAAAATCTATATCAAAATTCTCTTGATATTCTAAAACATTATTTTTATTTTCAAAAAATATTTTTATAAAATATCTATTTTCTGACAAAAATGGGTTAATTATTTTTAAAATTAACTTTAAATTATTTTTATATTCTAAAAAATACAAAGGTAAAATATCATTACATTCAGCATAAATATTAATCAAATTACATTCATTTAAATTTTTTATGTTTTCAACATCTAAATCAAATTTATTTTTCAAAATGTTAATTATTTGTTTATCAGAATTTATATCAAAATTAAATCCAACAATATCAAAAATTGTATATACTAAATTTGCAATATATTTTAATAATTTATCTTTTAGTGAGATTAAATAAACAGGATCTATTTTTATAAAATTTTGTTCTATATTAGAAACAATACTTGCAAAATGAATATTAAAATCATAAAAACGTAAAAGATTTTTTTCTTTTAATTGCTCTAAAGACTGAGCATAAAAATGTTGTTTTCCTAGATTTGATAAAATGTCTTTTATTTCATCCATATCAAACATTTTAAGATTTAATAAATATCTAAAAAATGTAATATCAAAAAATAAAAAATCTTTAAAATTAAAATTAATATTATTATAATGTAAAAGGTTAAAGAGATTTTTACAATTATCTGTCAATACTATTCTGTCCTGAATATCTTTTGTAAAATCAAAATAAAATTGAAAATTTTCTAAAAATTGTTCTTGATCAGATTTTGATAAATTTATATTTATCTTAAAATACTTTAAACGAATATAATCATAAACAAACCAACTATCTTTATGAAAAAATGATAAAAAACAATCAAACAAATTTACTTTTTCTCGATTATTTTTTTTAGTTTCTAATTCTTTATTTATAAAATTAGTACTAATTTCTTCAATTTTAGACTCTTCAAAACTTTTAGGAAAAACTCCTTCTACCTTTTCCCACAAATTTTTCAAACTCTTAATTATGGATATCATTTCTAGATCTTGAAATTTTTTTAAAACTTTTAGAAATATTTTATCTTGGAATATATTGTAGAATTGCATATTTTTAAAGTCTATATCAATATGTAAATTTTTTTTTAATTTTATACATTCTAAGTTTAATTCTAAATTATCAAGATTTTCTAAAATTTTATTCTTATATTTTGGATTTATAGAATTTATATTTTCCAATATATAATCTAAAGAACTATATTCATCTAAAAGATCTTTAGCAATCTTTTTGCCTATTCCACTAACCCCTTTAATATTATCAATATTATCTCCACAAAGTGCTAAAAAATCTACAATTTTTTGAGCAGAAAAACCATACTTTTGTTTAACAAATTGAGCATCTATAATTTTATCAGGAAATTGAAAAATTTTTACATTAGAACTAATTAATTGAATCAAATCTTTATCATAAGTTAATATAAAAATTTCACTTTCAGAATCTATTTGTAAAATTTTCTCGGTTAGACTAGCTATAACATCATCGCCCTCATATCCAGGAATTTCACAGCATAAAAAACCAAAGTCTTTTAAAATATCTTTAATAATCTTAAACTGCTCAAATAAATCTGGAGGCATTTTCTTTCTATTGGACTTATAATCTTTATAAATTTTAGTTCTAAAGTTCTCTTTTCCAACATCAAAAGCGAAACAAAGATGAGGAGCAAAATACTCTTTATCTACAATAAAATTGAAAAGTTTTATTACAGTTCTAAAAAATATATAAATAGCATTAATATTTAAACCTTTAGAATTCTTTAAATCTTGAAGAGCATAATAAGATTTATAAACATAAGCATTCCCATCTACTATAAAAAAAATTCTATTTTTTTTATAATCATTTTTAGGATCAAAAAAATCCATTTGAGAATGTATTTGCCTCATTATTCACTCGTCCATATATCTAAAATTTTTTGTTTAGTAATTTCCCCTTCTCTTAAAAATTTTATATCGTTATTTGACAAATCAATAATAGTCGACGGAACTCCTGACTTTTCATCTGTTTCTTCTACGATAAAATCGACTGTTTCAGAAAAAACATCTAATAGTTTTTTAAAATCATAAATTTTAGCATCTCCAGAAATATTAGCAGAAGTAACAAATAAAGGCTTTTTTATAATATCTAAAATTTTTAGCAATAATTCATTTTTAGGAATTCTAAGTCCTACAGTATCTTCTTCCCATTTATAAACAGATTTAAAATTTTTATTTACTTTTAAAATTATAGTTAAAGATCCAGGGAAAAAAGTCTTTATTATTTTTTCTACCCTAAAATCTAAATTTTCTATAATATCCAAAATGTTATATTTTAATCCAATTTGTAATACCAACTTTTTTTGCAAATTTCTTTTTTTTATATCATAAATTTTATTTCTTAGATCGATTTTAGAACTAGAACAAACTCCAACTATTCCATAAACTGTATCTGTAGGCAAAATGCCTATTTGTCCATTTTCTATTCTTTCTGCTATTTCTAAAAAATCTGAATTTTGTAAAATCTTCATAAAAATTATTTTTCAAAAACAGTTCTTAATTTTTTTAAATATTCCTTAGCTAAATTGTTAGGATTAACTCTTAAAAATTCTGCATCCTTAGATACATTAAATAATTTTTGTTTGTCAAGAAATATAGTTTTTTCATTTTTTCTATCTAAATAAACAGAAACATTTCTATGATTTGAAAGCCTTAAATATCTATTAATTATACTAGCAAAATGTATCGCTGTCTCGTATACTCCTTTTCCTTTATGTCCAGTATAAATATTAAAAATCGGTTCATTATCTATAAAAATAATTCCTATTTCTCCTGACAGAGTTATGCCTTTTTTTACCTTTATTCTTCTACTAATATTAGTTATTGGTTGATTTTTATTCCAATCATAAACTAAAATATATTTAAGTTTATTCAACAAAACATCAACATCTTTTTCTATATCAGAATTATCTGAAAGTTTTATAACAGGAATTTTTAATAAATTTTTGATACTAACATAAGTACTATCATTTTCTTTAATTACAAAGAAATCCTCATCTTTTATAACTTCATTTGACATTATATATGAAAGAGACTTTGCAAGAACTTTTGCTTTTTCTTTTAAAACTTCCATATTTTCACCATAAAATCTATACACTATTATTTCGTCAAATAAAAGCTCTAAAATTTCCTTTTCCTTATCAACACCCGCTCTTAATTTAAACTTAGGATGAATTCCTGCTTTTTTGCTTAGAACTTCGTTCTTATCATTATTGTTATTAACTAAATCTCCAAACTTAAAAGATAAAGAAAGCTGATGTGTCAATAGATTATCATTGATATATTTAGGCAAAGAAAAAGAATAATCTATTCCTAAATTTAATTTATTAAAAATCTCAGATTTTAATAAAGAAAATCCAACAGAATATTCATAATCATTTAAACCTAGCCTAATCGCAAAACTTTTAGTAAGAAATTTTTCTACACCAATAGAAGCAAAAAGTTTTTCCTTATCGGTACCATAATCTTGATTTCTATAAAACAAATCAATAGGTATTAAAAGTGTATCATACTTAAAGGCAAATCCTAAAGCGTATTCATCATAAACGATATCTTTATTTTTTATGCCAACATCTGGTCTATTGAGATTAAAACCAGAAAAACCTAAAGTAAAATACTTATTCAATTCATACATAAGTCCAAAATTTACAGAATATCCGTCAGCCTTATCACCATCTTTAAACAAAGGATCATTTTTCATATTTCCTTCTAAATCATATGAATGCTCTAATAAATATCCACCTACACCAAAAGAAAAATTACTAAATATTTTCCTTGCATAAGAAAAATTAAAAACACTTTCATTATAAATATCCGCATTAAATTTATTATAAGACAGTCCAAATGTCCCTATATTTTTAAGAGGTATTGCAAGAGACGAATAACCAGAGTATAAATCTTCATCTAATCCTTCTAAAATTTTAGCATAAGATAGATATAATTCTGGATTTTGCAAAAAAGCTAATCCTGCATTATTATAAAACATAGATCCAGCATCACCAGAAACCGCAGTATAACTAGCTCCCATTCCTCTTGCTCTAGTATTTTGAGATCTATATTTGTAAGAATCAAATGCAGCAAACAAATTAAAACCTATAAAATTCAACAAAAAAAATATTATCAAAAATATTTTGAAATTAAAAAAATTATTATTTCGCTTAAAAGACATACAATTAAACTCCATGTTTATTTTATTTTGCTAAAACTATTGTACCACTAACATATTCGCTATTAATTTTAAACTGATATACATAAACTCCAGAATCTAATAATTTTCCAGAAGAATCCTTTCCATCCCAAATATATGGATAAATTAATTTTTTTACTTTTTTCCCATTTACATTGAAAATATTAATAATCAAATCTTTTTCCTGAGATAAATTAGGAAAAGAAATTGTATCATTTATATTATCTCCATTCGGTGTAAAAATCTTTTCTTTTGGTTTATAAAGATCTTTGTCAAATGCACATAAATTTAAAAACAAAAATAAACAAAAAACAAATAACATCGAAAGTTTAACAAAATAACCAATTTTTTTAAACATAAATCCTCTTTAAAAAATTATTTAGCATTATTTATTATATTTAGAAATTCCTCTGCTTTTAAACTTGCTCCACCTATCAAACCACCATCTACATCTTCACATTCCATAAGCCCTTTTATGCTAGATGATTTTACACTCCCACCATACAATATAACTAAATCATTTACATCAAAATTTTTACCAGCATCTTTGACAATATTTGAAACTGTTTTTCTAATAAAAGAATGTACTTCCTCAGCCTGTTCTGGAGAAGCTGTTAAACCTGTACCTATAGCCCAAACAGGCTCATATGCTATTATTACACTGTTTAAATCTAAATTATATAAAACTTGATCTAATTGTTTTTTTATAACATCAAAAGTTTGATTATTTTTTCTTTCTTCTAGAACCTCTCCAACACAATAAACAATTTTAAGACCTTTAGAAATAGCAAGTTTAGCTTTTTCATTAATAATTTCGTTCGTTTCTCCAAAATATGTTCTTCTTTCAGAATGTCCCAAAATAACATAACTGCAACCTAAATCTAAAAGCATACTAGGAGATATTTCTCCAGTATATGCTCCACTATCTTTATAAGAACAATTTTGTGCCCCTAAATTTACATTAGTTCCTTTTACTATCTTACTAACTTCACTTAATGCTGTAAAAGGTGGACAAACTAAAATATCTTTATCAATTATTCCTTTTACTCCATCAACTATTCCTTTTACTAAATCTACAGCCTCTCCAACTAATTTATTCATTTTCCAATTTCCAGCTAAAAAAGGTCTTCTTGACATAAAAAACTCCTAATATCTTTATTAATTATATTTTTATTTATTCTTTCTAACCTGACCTGCTACTTTATAAGGTAAACTCCATAAATCCAAAAAACCCTTTGAAAGAGTCTGATCAAAAATATCTCCATCAGCATATGTAACCAATTCATTTTTATAAAGAGAATATTCTGATTTTCTACCAACTATTGTAGCATTACCTTTATATAATTTCATTCTAACAGTTCCAGTAACATACTTTTGAGATGCATTGTTAAATGCAACTATTGATTCTCTAAGAGAAGTAAACCACAAACCATAATAAACAACTTCTGCAAACTTTATAGACAAAACTTCTTTATAATGCATCATTTCTCTATCAAAAACTAAACTCTCTAAATCCTTATGTGCCTTAATCAAAACAGTAGCCGCTGGCATTTCATAAACTTCTCTAGATTTTACACCTATAAGCCTATTTTCAATCATATCAACTCTACCTACTCCGTGAAGACCAGCGATTTTATTTAATTCTTTAATTAAATCTACTAATTCATATTTTTTATCATTAAGCTTGATAGGAACCCCATTCTCAAAAGTAATTTCTATATATTCAGGAGAACCTGGAGCATCTTCTAATTTTTTAACAGTTATATATGTATCATCCGTAGGCTCATTCCAAGGATCTTCCAAAACTCCACATTCTACAGCTATTCCCCACAAACTTCTATCTATGCTATAAATTTTCTTTTTATCAACATTTATAGGAATTTTGTTTTCCTTAGCATATTCCACTTCTTTTTCTCTAGTATTTAATTCCCATTCTCTCACAGGAGCAAAAATATTTAACGATGCATCTAATGCATGAATAGTCGTTTCAAATCTCACCTGATCATTTCCCTTACCAGTGCAACCATGAACTATAGTATCAGCTTTTTCTTTTTTAGCAAAATCTACCAATCTTTCTGCTATTAAAGGTCTTGTTAATGCTGTAGCCAAATCATATTGCCCCTCATATAAAGCATGAAGTTGCATACTAGGCATTATATAATTTTTAGCAAAATCTGACCTTAAATCTTCTACTATTAATTTACTAGCACCTGCAGCATAGGCTCTATTTTCTAAAGCTGATAAATTTTCTTCTTGTCCCATATCTCCTGAAAAACATAAAACTTCAACACCATAATTTTTTTTAAGCCAGTGAACTATAACAGATGTATCAAGCCCACCAGAATATGCCAAAACTACTTTTTTCATATCTTTTTTATTCATCTAAAAAACCTTCTTATTTATTTTTATCTAGATAATTTTGAATTGCCTTTTTTAAGGCATCTGCACCAAGATTAGAACAATGAATCTTGTTAGGCGGAAGCCCTCCAAGCATATCTGCAACATCTTTATTAGTAATTTTCATAACTTCGTCTATAGTTTTATTTTTTGCCATTTCAGAAACCATTGATGAAACAGCTATAGCTGCTCCACAACCAAATGTCTTAAATTTTATATCAACTAAAACATTATCCTTAACTTTTATATAAAAAGTCATAATATCACCACACGACGGATTACCAATTTCTCCGATACCATCAGCATCATCTATTGTCCCTACATTTCTAGGATTTTCAAAATGATCTATAACTTTATCAGAATATAAAGCCATACACCCCCCAACGGAATAAAAACATGAATTTAATCTATTATATAATAAAATTTTTTTAAGTAAACTTTATTTTTATTCTAAAATATTAATACTTTTTAAAAAATTTAATGCTTTATTTTTATTTTGTAAAAATTTTTCCTTTTCTTTTTCTATAGTTTCTAAAATTTTTTCTTTTTCACTTTTTACATCAAAATTTATTTTTCTTGTTTCTTCTTCAAAAATTTTTTCTAAATTCTCTAACATTTCTTTTTTCTCTTTTTCAATTTCTATTATTTTCTTTTCTTTAAATAAAGCTATTTCTTTATCTTTATTATTAATCAAGTTTTCTAAAGCCATATCATTTTTATTTTCTAAATCTGTAATAATTTTAAAGGCTTCGTCAAATGTTAAATTTTTATTCATAAACCCACCCAAATTAAAATTTTCTCCTAGGTCTTATGTTTGCTTCTTCTATTCTTATTTTATTTTTTTTAATAGTTTTATCTTTCATAATATTAATTATATCAATATATTTATCTTTTGGAACTTCTACAAAAGAGCAATTGTCTTTTATGTCTATTTTCCCTACTAACTTTCCATCTATTTTACACTCACTAGTTATAGCTCCTAAAATATCACTAGCAGAAATATCATTATTTTTTCCTAAATTTATAAAAAGCCTTTTATAATCAGAATTTCTAGTGTAATTTCTAGAAGCATTCCTTGTATTTCTATTTGAGGTAAACATTTCTTCTATTTCTGTAGAATTATCTATTTTACCCTTAAAATACATTTTTAAAAGTGCACCCGCTACCTCTAATGAAGTGATTTCAGAATCTTTTGATAACATTTTTGAAACTAGGTTGATATATTTTTCTAAGTCCGAATCGTCTATTACTTCTTCTACTTTATCAAAAAATTGCAACATCCTAATTTCTTCTACTTCTTCTAATTTTGGAATAACACCTCTTTCAATCTGTGCTTTTGTATATCTTTGAATATCACGAAGTTTATATATATCTTTTCCTGAAATAAAACTAAATGCATATCCAGACTTACCGGCTCTACCCGTTCTCCCTATTCTGTGAACATAATATTCCTCATCCTGAGGCAAATCATAATTAAAAACTGCTTCTAAATTTTCTATATCAATTCCACGTGCGGCAACATCCGTAGCAACTAAAATTTCTGTATGTCCCTTTCTAAACCTAGACATTACAGCGTCTCTTTTCATTTGACTCATATCGCCGTGCAAAGCATCCGCAAAATAACCTCTTAACTGTAAATTCGCTACAACATCGTCAACTTTCTTTTTAGTATTACAAAAAACGATTCCCAGTTTTACTTTATATAAATCAATCAATCTACACAAAAGTTCTTGTTTTCCATTTTCTCTAAGCTCATAATAAATCTGTTTAATCTTTGGAACTGATATAGTCTCGTGTTCGACCTTTAAAAACAAAGGATCTTTTTGATATTTTTTAGTAAGATTCATAAACTCATCCGAAATAGTAGCCGAAAACAAAATTGTTTGTTTATCTTCTGGAGTATTTTTAAAAATCTCCTCAATATCATCAATAAATCCCATATCCAGCATCTCATCTGCTTCGTCTAAAACTAACATTTTTATTTTATCTAGTTTTAAAGTTTTTCTATCAAGATGATCCAAAATTCTACCAGGAGTACCTACTATTATCTGAACCCCTTTTTTCAAAAGAAAAATCTGCCTTTCTATCGGCTGCCCCCCATAAATAGATAAAATAGAAACTCCTTTTTTATATTTTGCTAAATTTTTTAATTCAGTAGAAATTTGAACCGCAAGTTCCCTAGTAGGTGCCAAAATTAAAACCTGAGTATCTTTGTTGTTTTGATCAATTTTTTCTAAAATTGGAATACCAAAGGATGCTGTTTTACCAGTGCCAGTCTGAGCCTGACCTATGACATCAAACCCATCTAATATTTTTGGAATTGTGATAGATTGGATAGAAGTAGCCTCTTCAAAACCCATATCCTTCACTGCTTTTATTATCTCTTGACTAATATTTAACTCTGTAAACAATAAATTTTTCAAAATATTCTCCCTAAAAATCTTTATAACTAAATATCATTTTTCCGTAAATTTCTTGCTTTTTATTCATATATACAAAAAAATTACTAACATCTACAAAAACATTTTTATTTTTATTTTGTTCTACATTTCTTTTATCAAAATTTTCTATTGCTAATTCTAAATATTTTATTTTCTTTAAAATATCAATATTTTCTTCTATATTTCCAAACACAATATATTTATTCTTAAAAAAAAACGATATTTTTTCATCACTATTTATATCAATACAGCTAACAAATTTATAAAAATTATAATTCTTTTCTCTTATTTCTTTAATAAACTTTTCCAATAACTTTACTCTTTCTGAAAAATTTAATTTTTTAAGTTCATCTTTTTTAAAATTAACTTCTAAATCATAAAGAGAAATTAGATTAAAACTAAAATTGTCTTTTTGAAAAACAAATCCATTTTCATCCAATGCAAAATTTTTATTTTCATGCAATAAAAAAAAAGGTTTTTTAGGATAAATATCTATAATCAATCTATGAGGATAATATTTTTTTACCCTTACAATTTTTACATTTTCAAAATTTTTATAAATATAACTTTCTATTTTATCTTTTTCTAACAAAAACAAATTATCAATTAAAGGAATACCTTTTATAAAATCTCCATTTTTAACAAAAACAGCATTATTAATATCAATAATATTAATTTTTACATCTTCGAGAAAAAATAAATTTTTATCTATCAAAAAAAATTTTAAAATTTTATATCTATAAATCCAAAAACTCAAAAAACACAAAAAAATAAACAAAAATAACAAAAATCTTAAAAATTTTTTAATTAACCTATTTCTGCGATCTTTTCTTAAAAAAATTTTTTGTTTTTTATTTACATAAAAAATCATACTAAATTTTTATAAATTTTAAATAAATGTTTTTCCACAACAGGATGAACAAATTTTTTTACACTGCCTCCTAAATATGCCAATTCTCTAACCATTGACGAACTAATATACGAATATTCTTCCTTTGGCATCATAAAAATCGTCTCTATATTTTCACCAATATTTCTATTAGTATGAGCCAGTTTTAATTCATACTCAAAGTCTGATACCGCTCTAAGCCCTCTCAAAATTATATTTATATTTCTTTCTTTCATAAAATTTACCAAAAGACCAGTAAAACTAGCAATTTCTATTCTAGAATTTTGATTATAAATCTCATCTAACATTTCTACTCTTTCATTTATAGAAAATAGGTTTTTTTTAGAATAATTATTAGAAACAGCAATCAAAACTTTATAATCCTTAAACATATCTAAGGTTCTATTTATAAGATCCAAATGCCCATAAGTCGCAGGATCAAAACTGCCTGAATAAACTATAATTTTATTTGGCATCTAATTTTGCCTTTAATAATTGATTAACTAAACTAGGATTTGCTTTTCCTTTAGTTTTTTGCATAATCTGCCCAACTAAAAACCCTATAATTTTTACCTTTCCCGCCTTATAATCAGAAACTGATTTAGGATTATTATCCAAAACTTCTAAAACAAATTTTTCTATTTCTTTAGAATCAGTTATTTGAACCAAATTTTTTTCTTTTATTATTTCATCAGGAGATTTACAGGAATTATACATTTCTTCAAAAACTATTTTTCCAATTTTTCCTGATATTGTGTTATTGTTTAATAAAAAAATTAATTTTGCAAAATCTTTAGCAGAAATTTTATTATCTTCAATTTTTTTATTATCTTTATTTAATTTTCCTAAAAGCTCAACTGATAGCCAATTAGAAACCTGCTTTGAAACTGTTTTTTTATCTAAATTTTCATCTAAATCTAAAATACATCCAACGATTTCCTCAAAATATTCTACTAAACTTTTTTCAAGAATTAAAACATTTGCATCATAATTAGACAAATCATAATCTTCCATTAAAATTTTCAATCTTTCATCTGGTAAAAGTGGCATATCTTTTTTTATATTTTCTATCCATTCATCATCTAAAACCAGATTTCTCAAATCCGGTTCTGGAAAATATCTATAATCATTTGCTTCTTCTTTTGATCTCATAGATACAGTTATTCCTTTTTTATCATCCCAGAGTCTAGTTTCTTGAATTATTTTATTTCCTTCTTCTATGACTTCTATATGTCTATTAATTTCATATTCTAAAGATTTTTCAACCGCTTTAAAAGAATTCAAATTTTTTATCTCAGTTTTTGTCCCGAATAGTCTGGAACCACGAGGTTTAATAGAAATATTTGCATCGCACCTTAAAGATCCTTCCTCCATATTGCAATCAGAAACCCCTAAATATTTAATAAGCTGCTTCAACCTAACCAAATAATCATAACTTTCACTAGGAGAAGTAATATCAGGCTCCGAAACAATTTCTATCAAAGGAACCCCAGTTCTATTGTAATCAACCAAACTTTCATCACCAGCAAGATGAATGAGCTTTCCGGCATCTTCCTCTATATGAGCTCTGGTTATTCCTATTTTTTTGCCATTTGACAAATTTATATATCCATTTTCACATATAGGCTTATCATATTGAGAAATTTGATAATTTTTAGGTAAATCTGGATAAAAATATTGTTTTCTAGAAAAAACTGATAATTTATTTATTGAGCAATTCAGCCCTAAGCCAACTTTTATAGCATAATCAACCACTTTTTTATTCAAAACTGGCAAAACTCCAGGCATAGCAGTGCATACAGGACACACATTAGTATTAGGCTCATCTCCAAATTTCGTAGAACAATTGCAAAATATTTTTGTATTAGTATTAAGCTGTATATGAACCTCTAGTCCTATGACAATATCATATTTGTCCATAAAAACTCCTAAACTTATATAATTTCTATATTATTATTATCAATCCAACCTTTTAGCTCTTCTTTTTCTAAATAAATTTCTGTAAAAGAATTAATATTGTCCAAAACCAAAACTTTTTTCGCTTCTGGAATTGTAAAAAGTGCTTTGCTAAACTTATTAGGTTCAGCAAAACAAGGAGAATCAGGTTCAAGAATAACAGCATAATCCTTTTTATCTAACAAAAATAATGTAAGCCCATAAAAGAACATTAAAATCATTAAAAATAAAATAATAAAATGTAAATATACAAAATGATTTTTAAAATAATTCGTTTTTCTTTTCAAAACAAGAAATAGCCAAAATAACAAATTTAAAAACAAAAAAATATTAAAAACTTCATATTTTGTAAAAATATTTAAAAAATCTAGATCTGTTTTTTTGTTTTCATTATAAAGCCCGTTCAAATATTTTCTATTATAAGAAATATCAGAATTTCTAGGACTAAATTTTTTAGCTCTTTCTATAAAAAGAAGAGCTTTTCCTTTTTCTCCTAAACGAAAATATGTATTGCTAATATTATAAAGTAAATCCTTTGATATCCAGCCATTATTATAAATTTCTAGGTATAAATTTATAGCTTCAGAATAATTA
This sequence comes from uncultured Elusimicrobia bacterium, assembly GCA_900321865.1. Taxonomy (GTDB): domain Bacteria; phylum RUG730; class RUG730; order RUG730; family RUG730; genus RUG730. Next base: position 11,019 of record ONXP01000050.1, on the reverse strand, counting down.
CTTTTTTCGTATAATTTATTTGCTTTCTCGAAATAAAAACTAGAATTTTCTTTTTTTCCTTCAGCCAATAAAAAATTAGTAAAAATTAGCAAAAAAAATACTAAAAATTTTAATTTTAAAACAAAGTTTAATTTATAAATTTTCATTTTTTTGTGTTTCTTTTTCTATTTCAAAATTTTCCTCTGCTTCTTTTAAAGCTTTTATAGCAGTAAATGCTACTTCTAATTCTTTTTCATCTGGCTCCCTTGTAGTTAATTTTTGCAAACAAAGTCCAGGATAAAAAAATATTCTACAAACTTTTTTATCAAAATTATTTCCTAAAAATCTTAAGATCTCAAACGAAATTCCCGCTATAATAGGCAAAAGTAAAATCCTAATAAAAAATTTCATTATAAAAGAATCCACTCTAAAAACAGATATAACCAAAATGCTAACCATAATAACTATAAACATAAAATTAGTTCCACATCTAGGATGAAGAGTTGAATATTTTTTTGAATTTTCAAAATTTAAATCTTCGTTATTTTCATAAACAAAAACAGCTTTATGCTCTGCACCATGATATTCAAAAACTCTCCTAATATCTTTCATAAGCGAAATAAATGCAACATATAACAAAAATATTATTAATCTAATAATTCCATCAATAATATTGTACCCAAAAGCTGAGAAACTAAAGCTTTTTTTTAAAAAACTAGTAATACCTAAAGGTAAAACAACAAATAAAAATATTCCAAAAATCAAAGATCCAAGCATAGAAAAAAACATTAAAAACCCTTTTGATTTTTCTTCTTTTTCTTTCTCTTTTTTATAATTCTCATCATAATCCATCGCATAAACATCTGCAGAATATGACAAAATTTTAGTTCCCAAAACCAAATTTTCTATAAGAGCTACTATTCCCCTCAAAAAAGGAAAAGATAAAATTTTATTTTTAGTAAAATTTAAACATTTATCAATTTTTGTTTCTATAACACCTGACTTTCTGCGAAGAGAAAGAGCATAATAATTTTTACTTCGCATCATTATTCCTTCTATTACTGCCTGTCCGCCAATCTTTAATTTCATATATTTTCTATGCTCCTATATAAATTTATCATCTCAATAGCGACCAAAGCTGCCTCACTTCCTTTATTTCCTGATTTTACTCCCGCTCTTTCCACTGCTTGTTCCAAATTTTCCGTAGTTAAAACTCCAAAAATTATAGGCACTCCTGTCTCCAATGAAACATTGCTAATTCCTTTAGAAACTTCACTCGCAACATATTCGAAATGCATCGTTTCCCCTCTAATAACAGCACCCAAACAAATAACAGCATCAAATTTGTTCTTGTCAGCTAATTTTTTAGCTAAAAGCGGAATCTCAAATGCTCCAGGAACCCAAAAAACAGAAATATTATTATCTAAAACTTCATGTCTTGTTAAAGTATCTATTGCACCAGAAAGAAGCTTGCTAGAAATAAATTCATTAAACCTAGAAACTATTATCGCTATCTTCTGCGAATTACCTAATAATTTACCAGTATATACATTCATTTTATTCCTCATTTTTATTATTTTTTGCCTGCAAAATAGTTATAACAGAAACCCCAATTATATCTTCAAAACTGCAACCTCTAGATAAATCATTTGCCGGGAATTTTAGACCATGAAATATTGGTCCTATAGCTTCTGCCCCAGCTAATCTCTGAACTATTTTATACGAAATATTTCCACTAGCTAAATCTGGGAATATTAAAACATTTGCTTTCCCTGCTAAATGGCTATCTGGTGCTTTTCTTTTTGCAACTTCTGGAATAATAGCAGCATCCAATTGCAATTCCCCATCGATTAAAATCTCAGGATATTTTTCATTGATTATTTTCAAAGCTTCTGACATTTTTATAGCAGAAGTCCCCTTGGCACTGCCTTTAGTAGAATATGATAACAGGGCACAAATAGGCTCCTCATTGAATAAAGACACAAAGGCATCATGAGTATTTTTAGCGATATCTACTATTTTGTTAGAAATTGGATCTATAATTACACCACAATCGGCAAATAAAAAAAGTCCATCCAAACCATATTCACAGTTAGGAACTTTAATTATCATAAAGCTAGAAAGTGTTTTAATATCCTCTTTCATTCCTAAACAAAAAATAGTAGCCTTAACTGTATCACCTGTAGTATTTACTGCCCCTCCTACAAAACCGTCAAAAAACCTCATTCTAACAGCAAGCGCTGAAAAATATAAATTAGTTTTTACTGTTCTAGTGGCTTCATCTATAGTCATACCTTTTGGTTTTCTAATTTCATAAAAAGTAGAAGCAAAGTCATTAATATAATCTGAATGCAATGGATCTAAAATCTCAATATTATAATTATCAAGATTAAAATTTAATTTTTTAGAAATTTCTTTAATTTCCAAATAATTACCCACAAGACCGGCTTTCGTTAAATATTTATTTTCTAATAAATATTTTGCAGCCTTTAAAACTCTTTCGTCATTTCCTTCAGGATAAATAAGAGATTTAGGATTTTCTAAAGCTTTTTTTTTAAAAAGATCCATTATAGCCATAAATAAAACCTATAAAAATAAAATATTAGAATTATTATAATAAAAAAATTTTTTTTAAACTATAATTTTTTATATAAATTACAATTTTTAATTCAACAAATTTTATAATTTAAATAATTTTCTAATTTTTTGTACTTTAATTATATTTGACAAATATTATTTTTTTATTAATATATTTTATGGTGCTTATGCGCCCGTAGCTCAGTTGGATAGAGTGACGGACTTCGAATCCGAAGGTCGTAGGTTCGACTCCTACCGGGCGTGGTTATTCTGGTTTTTTTATCCTTTTTAATTATAGTTATCTCGCGCCATTAGCTCAGTTGGTAGAGCAGGACACTCTTAATGTCAAGGTCGTAGGTTCGACCCCTACATGGCGCATTTAAATAAAATTTCTTATCAAAAATCTTAGTAAAAATACTTAATATAATAAGAAACCAAAATCTTTTTATTCAAAATATCTTAGTTTCTACAAATTTTTTAAAATTTAATTAAAAATCTTGATGTTTAGCAAAAAATCTTATCTAAAACTGCTATTAAATAATCTATTGAAGAATAATTAATGTTTAATGGAGGTAAAAATCTCACAATGTTTTTTTGAGGAGTATTTATAACAAGTCCTTTTTCTAAACATTTTAATACTAAATTTTTTATCTCTTCTTTTAGTTCTAAACCTACCATTAAACCCAAGCCTCTAATTTCTTTTATGTTTGAATGTTTTGATTTTAAAAATTTTAATTTTTCAAAAAAATATTTACTTTTTTTATTGATTTCAATTAACATTTCTTCGTCTAATTGATCCAAAATAGAAATTCCCGCCGTGCATGCCAAAATATTTCCACCAAAAGTCGAGCCGTGTTCTCCATATTTTAAGACTTCGCCTGCTTCATTTTTAGCTAAAACTGCACCTAATGGGATTCCACCACCTATAGATTTTGCCATTGTCACAATATCCGGAGAAATATCATAATGCTCAAATGCAAAAAATTTCCCGGTTCTCGCCATACCAGTTTGAATTTCATCTATTATTAACAATAAATTTTTTGAAATGCAGAAATTTTCTATTTTTTTTACAAAATCGTAATCAGCTTTTATTACTCCACCTTCGCCTTGGATAAGCTCTAAAAAAATAGCAACTGTTTTTTCATTATAATTTTCAAGAATAGTATTAAAATCATTCATTTTAGCATAACGAAATCCTTCCAAAATTGGATAAAAACCACTGTGAAAATGCTCTTGCCCTGTTGCAGAAAGAGTAGCAAATGTCCTGCCGTGAAATGAATTTTTTAGAGTTATAATTTCATATTTTTTATTTTTGCTTCCAAACTTTCTAGCGATTTTTATAGCACATTCGTTTGCTTCTGCCCCGCTATTTCCAAAAAAAACTTTAGATTTTATTTCTTTTTTGTTAGCTTTTTTAAAACGAGAATTCAATTTTTCCGCCAGAATTAACTGCGGTTCTGTATAAAAAAGATTTGAAACATGTATTAATTTATCCAATTGATTTTTTACGGCACTTAGAACTTTTTCATTAGAATGACCTAAATTGCACACAGATATTCCAGATAAAAAATCAATATATTTTTTACCGTCTTTATCCCACAAAAATTCATCTTTTCCTTTTTCAAAATACACCGGAAATCTTTTAAAAACATTTATAAAATTTTCTTTTTCAACTTCTACAAAATTATCTTTATATTTCATTTTTTATCCTTGTTCCTACAAAATTATTGTTAAAAAATTTATTTATAATTCCAGAAATATTTCCGTCAATAATATTGACTTCTTTGACACCATTATCAATTGAATTAAAACTAGATAAAATTTTGGGGATCATTCCGTCTGTTATCGCTTTTTTATCTATCAAATCCAAAGCCTTTTTTTTGTCTAAAAAATTTATGACAGACTTTTTATCATTTTTATCTAACATTACTCCAGGTTCATCCGTCATAAAAATCAGATTATCAGCCTTTATTCCTTCGGCTAAAAAACTAGCTGCATCGTCAGCATTTATATTTAAACTATTGCCAAACTTATCGCTAGATACAGGAGAAATAATAGGCAAAAAGTGAGATTCTAAAATTTTATTTAAAAAATTTAAATTTAAATCTTTAGGAATTCCTACCTCGCCTAAAATTTCATTTCTTTTAGCCTGAATTAAATTTCCATCTCTACCTGACAGTCCTATGGCATTTACTCCCAGGCTAGACAATTCTGATGTCAACATCTTATTAATTTTTCCAGACAACAACATTTCGACTATTTCCATTATCTTTGAATCAGTATATCTTTTTCCATTAACAAATTTTATTTCCAAATTTAAAAGTTCTAAATATCTCGAAATTTCCTTACCACCGCCATGGACAATAACAACTTTATTACTTTTAGCTAAAACTTTTATATCTTCCCAAAAAGTTTCTCTAATATTTTTATTGTCTAATAAACTTCCGCCAAATTTTATTACAATGCTTTTATTTTCTATCATTTTTGTATAATTTATTTTCATAAATATAATTTTCTACTTTTTTAGGAACCAAATACGATATTTTTAGGTCATTTTTAACCATTTCTCTAATTTTTGTAGAAGAAATATCAATATTAAAATCATTTATAAAAAATAAATTTTTTTCTCCTATAAAATCTTTTTTGTTAAATAATTTTTCACCGTCATAAAATCTGTCTATTATAAAAAAATTACACAATTTTAAAATATTTAGCCCCATTTTCCAAGTATGCAAATTATAAAAAGAATCCAGCCCAATAATAAAAAATATCTCGTCAGAAAAATTTTTGTTTTTAAAATAATTTATTGTATCTATAGAATACCTTATTGTTCCGTCTAATTCCAAAGTTGATACTTCAAAATGTTTATTATTTTCAATACCTAAAATCGTCATAAAATATCTGTCTATTGGTTTTGAAAATGGCTTTTTGTGAACTGGATCTCCAGAAGGTATAAAAATAATTTTGTCTAATTGAAATTTATTTATTATATGCTCTGCCAAAATTAAATGTCCTATATGAATAGGATCAAAACTCCCTCCAAAAAGTCCAAGTTTCATTTTATTCTCTTACTTGTCCATTCCCATGAATTACATATTTATGACTAGTTAATTCTTTTACACCCATAGGTCCTCTAGAGTAGAGTTTTTGGGTAGAAATTCCAATTTCTGCTCCCATCCCAAAGCATCCTCCATCCGTAAATCTGGTAGAAGTATTGTGATAAACACTAGCAGCATCCACTAAATCTAAAAATTTTTCTGCATTTAAATTATTACTTGTGATAATCGCTTCAGAATGCCCGGATGAATATTTAGCAATATGATTAATCGCTTCGTCTAAAGATGAAACTATTTTTATAGATAAAATCGTATCTAAATATTCTAGTTCCCAATCTTTTTCCTTAGTCAATTTTATATTAGAAGTTATAGCCTTATTAATTTTACTAAAATTTTTTAAAGCCTTTAGTTTTTCTAAACCTTCCTCTTCAAATCTCATTTCTAAAGAAAAAATATTATTTTTATCTAAATCTAACAAAAATTTTTCAAAAAATTCATTAAACATATCTCTATGAATAAGAAGTGTTTCTAATGAATTACATGCTGCAGGATGCGAAAATTTTGCATTTTTTACAATTTTAACTGCCATATTAATGTCGCATGGAGAATCTATATATGTATGACATAAACCTTTTCCATTCATAATTACAGGTATTTTTGAAATTTCTTTTATATTATTTATCATTTCCTGGCTTCCTCTAGGAATAATGACATCAATTTCTTGATCCATTTTTAAAATTTCTTTTAAAATTTCTCTATCGGAAGTATTAAGAAAAAATATTAAACTTTCCATAACTCCAGATTTTTTTATTGCACTAATAGCCAAATTTACCAAAGCCTGGTTAGAATTAATAGCTTCTTTTCCGCCTTTTAAAATAAGGGTATTCCCAGATTTTATGCAAAGAGCTATGGCATCTATTGTGACATTAGGACGAGATTCATATATAATTCCGATAGTTCCCAGGGGAACTCTTTTTTTTTCAATTTTTAACCCATTTTCTAAAAATCTAGTATCTATAATTTCACCTATTGGATCATCTAAAGAAGCAATTTTTCTGACAGAATCTGCCATATTTTTTATTCTACTTTCGTTTAACTTTAATCTATCAACAAATGCCTTAGATAGATGCGAAGCTTTAGCTGCCTGAACATCTATATCATTACGAAAAAGAATGTCATCGATATTTTTTTCTATTTCATCTGCAATATTTAGTAAAATTTCATTTTTTTTCTCGTTTGTAAAAAGAGACAATGCTTTTTTTGCATTAGAAACATTTATGATACTAGACTTAAAAAAATCGACATTTTCCATAAATAGCCCCTATAAAAGATTATTGAAAAAAAATATAAAAATTGTAATATAATACAAGTTTTTAAAAATTATATAATTTTTGGGATTTTTTGTGAATAAATATATAGTTTTTTTCTTTTTTTTATTGTCTTTTTTTATTTTTTCGTGTTCTATGAATAAAAATTTAACAGTTTATCCAAAAAGTATTTATCTAAAAATTTTCAATAATAATACTTATCAATATTCCCTACACACAACATTTAACGATTTTTTAAAAGACGAACTTTTGACAGAAACTAATATAAATTTTGTAGATGAAAATTTGGCAGATTATATAATTTCTGGAGAAATTTTTAATTACGAATTAAAGCCTATGTCATACGATATGAATAACAATGTAGAAAGTTATGAAGAAGTTATAGAAATTCGTCTAAGAATAAAAGATAGAGCTTTGGAAAAAGTAATTTTAGAAGAAAATTTTTCAGACAATGAAATATATTTTACAATGTATGGAAATTCATATGAAACTAAATCAAATACTACTTTGGAAAAAGAAGCCCAAGACAAAATTTTAAAATTTATAGCTAGATCCATATCTAGAAAAATTATTTATACGGACTTTAAAAATTTAGATAAAGCTGGTAATGAATCAAATAATGACAATGTGAGCGAAACAATGCAATTTGCTAAATCAGAAAAATCAAAAACAAAATCGATGTAAAATTTATGAATAAAGAAAAAGTTAAAAGTTTAATAAAAGATTTAATAATCGAATTAGGCGAAGATCCTAATAGAGAAGGGCTAAAAGATACTCCCAAAAGAATAGCCGATATGTACGAAGAAATTTTATCTGGCTATGATTATAACGATAAAAATATTTTAAAATTTTTTCATGAAGAAACTAATGGCTTTGTTTCCGTCAAAGATATTCCGTTTTATTCGTTATGTGAACATCATTTTATGCCATTTTTTGGTAAAACTAGCGTTTTGTATATTCCAAGTAATGGCATAGTTACAGGTTTATCAAAACTGGCTAGAGTAGTAGATATGTTTTCGAAAAGGTTGCAACTTCAAGAGAGATTGACCAATCAGATTGGTAAATTTTTAGATGAAAATTTAAAACCGAAAGGACTTATTGTTTTAGTCGAAGCAGAACATCTTTGTATGTCAATGCGAGGAGTAAAAAAAATCGGTACAAAAACATCTACTGTTTTTATGTCTGGAATATTTTTGACTGATAACAATTTAAAAATAGATGCTATGAATATCTTGAAATGAAATGAAGTAATATGAATATTGTGGATTTTAATAATATAAATCTTTCTGAAAGCTTTTTTTTGTTTAAAAAAGTAGGAATTTCAAGCGAAGCCTATAAAATTTTGACAGATAAAATAAATTTGAAAATATTTTATGTTGACAATGTTTCGTCAAAACTTGCAAATATTGTAAAGCAGTCAATTCTTTCTTTGGGCGGAGATGCTGCTGTCAATAGAGATGTCGCTATTTATAAAGAATCCAATCATCCAATAGTAATTTTTGGCACAATAAAACAGATAAAACTTTTGATAGAAAAATTAAAACTTCAGCCTTTTAAAGCAAAAAATTTAGCTTCTGGCTTAGAAAAATTTATAAACCAAGAAAACTCTAAAATTTACTCGCCTAAAATGGTTGGAATATTAAATATAACAGAAGACTCTTTTTTTGATGGCGGGAAATATAAAACTTTAAAAAATATAGAATCTAGAATTAATTTTATGCTGGAAAATGGAATAAAATATATTGACATAGGTGCCATTTCTTCTCGTCCACATTCTTTGCAAAATCTTAGCGAAAAAGATGAAATTGATAGATTATTACCAGCTATAGATATTATTAAAAAACTTGATAAACACAATGAAATAAATATTTCTATCGATACTTTTAGATCAAATGTCGCGGATATTTGCCTCTCCCAAGGTGCAAATATAATAAATGACATTTATGGAACGAATTTTGATAAAGAAATGCCAAAAATTTTAAAAAAACATAATGCAAAAATTATAATTATGCATATGAAGGGAACTCCTTTTAATATGCAAGAATCTCCAGTTTATGAAAATGTAATACTGGAAATTTTAGATTTTTTTGAGAAAAAAATAAATTTTTTAGTTAATTTTGGGATTAAAAAAGAAAATATTATTTTAGATCCTGGAATAGGTTTTGGGAAAAATCTAAATCACAATTTAGAAATCTTAAAAAATATCAATGTTTTCAAAATTTTTAATTTACCTATTTTTATAGGGCATTCCAGGAAATCTTTCATTGGCGAAATTTTAAATAAAGAGGTGAATTTTAGGCTTTCTGGAACTATGGCACTTAGCATGTATTTATTTATGAAAAAAGTAGATTTTATAAGGGTTCACGATATAAAAGAACATATAGATTTATTAAAAATTTTTAAATCCTTAAGCAGTGAAACAATTCTATAAATTTAAATTTTATTGGAAAACTAAAAATGTTTAAACAAATTTTATATTTATTTCTGGCTTTAATTACTATAAATGTAATAATTTTAATTCATGAATTTGGGCATTTTTTGTTTGCAAAAATTTTTAAAATAAAAGTGAAAAAGTTTTCTATAGGCTTTGGAAAAGAAATTTTTGGGTTTTACATAAAAGAAACTCGGTTTTCTATTTGTTCAATTTTTTTTGGCGGGTATGTAAAATTTTTCGGTGAAAATTTATTTTTTCAAGAAAATCAAAATTCAGAAAATTTGATTGAAAATAGTGAAACTAAAACTAAAACTAAAACTTTCCAAAATAATAAAAATTCTTTTCAAGATGCTTCATTTTTGCAAAAATTTTTTACAATTTTTTTTGGCCCAGCGATGAACTTTATTTTTGCATTTTTTTTGCTTATAAATATAAATTTTTTCATTGGAACTAAATATTATGATTTAGATAATTTAGAGGTAAAAAAAACCGCAAAAAATGACATTGATATTATTTCTGGAGATAAAATTTTAGAAATTAATAATATTTCAGTTAATTCTTGGCCTAACCTACTAGATTTAATAGAAAAAATAAAACATCAAAAAATAAAAGATATTCCGATTAAAATAGAGCGAAAAACTCCTGATAAAACTAAAATTTTTGAAAAAACTATTTTTTTAAACTTTGAAAAAAATAAAAAAATTGGAATTTCGCCGGTTTCAAAATTTAAAAAAGAAAAAAATATTTTAAAATCCGTAATTTTAGCATATAACCAGCTTAAATTTTTAACAAAAGATTTTTTTATTTTTAGAATGCTAAAATCTAAAAATAGTGAAGAAAAAATAAAGCTTTCTGATTTTTCTAGTCCTATTGGCATTTTAATTGGCATTAAAAATAGTTTTACTGGTGAGATTTACTATTTTTTAATGTTTTTAGTTATTTTGAATATAAATCTTGTTTTTTTTAATCTTTTACCATTAATTCCCCTAGATGGAGGATATATCATTTTAATATTTTTACAAAAAGTTTTCACAAAAAACTTTAAAAAAGCAAATGATTTTTTATTTAAAATTTCAAATTTAACTATAATTTTAATCTTTTTATTTACAATTTTTATAACGATAAAAGACATTTTATTTTTATTTTTTAGAAAATAGAGGAAATATGAAAAATATTTTAATAAAACTTATAAAAGATGTCCTTTCCGATTTTCAAGATTTTTTAATAAATGAAGATTTTATTTTTAAAAGAGCAGAAAAAATTGAAAAATTTTTAAATTTTTTAAAATCAGAAAATTTAAATAAAAACTTAGTTTCCAGAAAAACAACAAACGAAGAATTGATAAATCAACATGTTTTGAGTTCTCTTTTATTTGTAAAGCATATTTTTTTATTAAAAAAAAATAATGAAATAATAGAAAATATAGTTGACATTGGTTCAGGATCTGGATTTCCAGCCATAATTATGGCAATATTTTTGGAAAATTCAAAATCAAAAATTTCTGTCATAGATTCTGTTCAAAAAAAAATAGATTTTTTATACGACTCGGCAAAACTTTTAGAATTAAAAAATGTTGAATGTTTTTGGGGCAGAATAGAAGATTTCGCGGAAAATAAGTTTTTTAAAAATGCATTTGATATTGCTA
>ONXP01000052.1 GCA_900321865.1 uncultured Elusimicrobia bacterium | reverse complement strand
GTCTTTATATTCAAAAAATTGCGAAGAAATTTATGATAATTATGGCTATGGCATTAGTTTCGACCAAAAGTTTTCTAAAGGATTAGGAGCATTTTTTAGGTATGGATATAACAATGATAAAGTTATATTTTTTGATGAAGATAAAAAAATAGATAAATCTTTTAGTTTTGGGTTAATTCTAAATCAAAAATTTATAAACGAAGAAGATTTCCTGGGGGTTGCATATGGAGAATTAAAGCCAAACAAAGCTTTTAATCTTGACAAAGAAAAGCATTTAGAATTATTTTATAATTTAAAGGTAAGCGATTTTTTATCAATTTCTCCAGATTTTCAATACATAAAAAATCCTTTTGGAAAAAATTATGATAATGATATTTTTGTATATGGAATAAGAACGGTATTAAATTTTTAAACTAAAATGCTTTATAATTTTTTTATTTTATAGATTTTATTTTTGTTATTTTTATAATTTTAATATATTCTATAGACAAATAGTGAGGGCGAATGGATATTTTAGAGATTAGAAAGGATATTGACGATATAGATCAAAAAATAGTATCGCTTCTAAACGAAAGATTTTCTTTATCTTACAAGATAAAAGAATATAAAAATAAATCTGATTATCCTATAATTGATAAAGAAAGAGAGAGTCAAATAATATCTACTTTGTCAAAAAGCATCATTTCTCCGATGAAACTGGAATATTTAAAAAATATTTATAGCGAGATTTTTAGTGCATCTAGAGATTTACAAAAAGAAACAAAAGTGGCATTTTTTGGTTTAGAATATAGTTATACACATATTGCAGCTAAGAAATTTTTTGGTTCTAGTTCTTTATTTTTTGCAAATGATACTATTGAAGATGTTTTTAAGATGGTTCAAAATAAAAATGCACTTTTCGGTGTTGTTCCTATAGAAAATTCTACGGAAGGCTCTGTAAATAATACTTTGGATCTTTTTCTTGATAGTGAAGTAAAAATATTTGGAGAAATATATCTAGACATTCATCACAATCTTATATCTCTAAACGACGATATAAAAGAGCTTAAAAAAGTCTATTCACATCCTCAAGGTTTAGCTCAGACTAGAATTTGGTGCCATACAAATTTAAAAAATGTTGAATTTTTAGAGGCAACTTCTACTACGAAAGCGGTAGAATTGGCAAAATTAGATAAAAGTATTGGAGCTATTGCATCTTTTATGTCAGCAGAAAAAAATAATATGAATATTTTAGCAAAAAATATAGAGGATAAGCCTAATAATCAAACAAAATTTTTAATTATTAGTTTAATGGAACCTAAAAAAGCTAAAAAAAACAAGACTTCTATAGTTTTTACTATAAAAGATAAAGTTGGGGCTCTCTTTGATATGCTTTTGCCATTTTTTGAAAATAATATTAACCTTACAAAAATCGAATCAAGACCTACAAAAAGAAAGGCTTGGGAATATGTATTTTTTGCCAATTTTATAGGACACAAAGACGATGAAATAGTCAAAAAAGCAATGCATGAATTGGAAAAAAAATGTTTATTTTTAAAAATTTTAGGGTCTTATCCATTGGAAGAGTTTTAGCTAAGTGAGGATTTTTTATGAAAACGAGAAAGCAGGAAAGATTAGAGGATTTAATAAAGGAAGAATTAGGAAATATTTTAATAAAGGTTATAGATGATTTTTCTAGTGTATTTATTACTATAATGAGGGTAAATATTTCTGGTGATTTGATGAATGCAAAGGTTTTTTATAGTGTTCTTGGATCTTCTATGGATAAAGAAATTGCTAAAAAATTATTTGTTAAGCATAAATCTAGATTGAGGTTTGAGCTGGGGAATAGAATTCCTTTTAGAAGGGTGCCAGTATTTTTTTATGAATATGATGATATAAATGAAAAAGCAGAATATCTGGAAAAAATTATATTAAATGTTAGTCAAGACATAAAAACATTTGAAGCAAAAGAAGAGTTAAAGAATTAAATGTTTATAGAAACGATCGTTTTCTTATTAAAATAAATTGTTATAAAGTTAAAAATTTATGAAAAATATTTGTAAAAATATAAAAGAAATTTTATTTGATGATAAAAATAAAACATTTTTTTTGTTTTGCCATGAAGCTCCTGATGGTGATGCCATTGGGGCTATGACGAGTTTTAAAACTATATTAGAGACTTATTTTAAAAAATATGGAAGAAGCTTTAATTTTGCTTTTAATAAAGTGGAATGTGAAAATATTTCTTTGATGAAAAAATATTTTTTCTTGCCTTATGTCAAAGAATATGTTGAAAATAAGACATTTTTTGAAAAAATAGAAGGCGATGTAGGAATATTTTTTGAATCTAGTAATTTTAAAAGAGCTGGTTTTTTAGATGAAAATATAAAATTAAAAAAAATTATAAATATAGATCATCATAATATTAATGATTTTTATGGCGATATAAATTGGGTGGATTCTAGTATGTCATCCACATGCGAGATGATATATTGGTTTTTAAAAACTTTAGATTTGCCTCTAAATAAAGATATTGCAACTTCAATTTATACTGGAATTTTAACCGATACAGGAAGATTTCAATATTCTAATATGAATTCTAAAATTTATTTAATTTTAAAAGATTTAGTCGATGAAGGTTTAGATATAAATTATATTTATAAACAAATTTTTGCTTTAAAAACTAAAAAACATATTTTTTTTGAAAAAGAGCTTTTAAATAATTTGGAATTTTTTAAATTAAATAATGTCAATTTTTCTTATTCATACATAGATGAAAATTTTATTGATAAAAATGATATTACTTTTAATGATATATATGGGGGAGCGGATTACCTTAGAGATATAGAAGATGTCGATATTTCAGTATTTGTAAAGCCTAAGGGTAAAAATTGTTATAAGTTTAGTATGCGTAGTAATGGAAAGTATGATCTTACTAAAATTTCAAAACTTTTTGATGGTGGGGGACATACTTTTGCAGCTGGTTTTTCTGTGGAAGCAAAAGATATTTTTTCTGCAAAAGATATTTTTGTAAATATTATAAGAGAGAAATTTAATCTCAGTGAATGAAATTTTACAAGTTTTAAAGATAAATGGATTTTTGCTTTTGAATAAACCGCCTGATATTTCTTCTTTTTTTGCTTTGATGAGGATAAGAAAATTATTTTTAGATTTTTTATTAAAAAATAATATAAAACCAACTAAACAAATTAAAAGTTTTTTCCCAAAATTAGGGCATGCCGGGACATTAGATCCTTTTGCAAAAGGTCTTCTTATAGTTTTGATTGGTGATGCTACCAGGTTAACAGATTTGTTTCAAAATTATAATAAGGAATATATAGCCAAAATAAAGCTAGGTCTAAAAACTGACACGTATGATATAAAAGGCAATATTTTAGGAACTTTTAAAACTTTTTTTGATAGAAGCGATGTAGAAAATATAATAAAATTTTTCGTAGGTAAGATTTCCCAAGAAATTCCGATTTATTCAGCTGTTAGTATAAATGGAAAAAGGCTTTATAAATATGCTAGAGAAGGGAGAAAAATAGATTTACCAAAAAAAGAAATTTTTATAGAAACTATAGATTTGTTGGATTTTGACAAAGATTCTCAAGTTTTTACTATAAAAGTTAAATGTTCTAAGGGAACATATATTAGGGCATTGGCTAATGATATAGGGGTGGGATTAGGAACAAATGCTACTTTAATAGAATTGGAAAGAACGAAAATAGGCGATTTTTCTATAGAAAAGTCTAAAAAATTAAATGAAATATCTGATATATTTGATTTAAAAAAATATATTTTATCGCTTGAAAAATATTTTTCTTCTTTTTACAATGAAAAGATTGAAAAACTTATTACTAAAGGTGAAACAGCTAAAAAGGTTTTGAATGGAAATTTTAATTTTTTGCAAAATGAAAAAAAATATTATAATGCTAAATATAAATTGTATTCTAATGATAAAATTTTGGGAATAGTTGATATTGACGGCTCTGGAAAAGTAAAAAACAATTTTATTTTTAGAAATAATTTAAATTAATTTGAAATTTTTGCATTCGTAGCTCAGCTGGATAGAGCAACTGATTGCGATTCAGTAGGTCGTGCGTTCGAGTCGCACCGAGTGCATTTTTTATTTTGAGGGGAAAATGGACAATATTCATTCTAGTGCTATTATTTCAAAAAAAGCATATTTAGGTAAAGATGTAAAGATTGGGCCTAATGTTATTATAGGTGACAATGTAAAAATTGGCGATGGGACGATTATAGGCGCCAATGTCGTTATAGATGGAATTACGACTATAGGTGAAAAATGCAAAATTTTTACAGGTGCAGTCATAGGCAATGAACCACAAGATTTAAAATATAAAGGTGAAGAGACAGAGACTATAGTTGGGAATAATACTATAATTAGAGAATATGTTACCATAAATAGAGGGACTAGTTATAGTAATAAAACAGTTGTGGGAGCTAATTGTCTTCTGATGACGAATGTTCATGTTGCCCATGATTGTGTAGTTGGAAATAATGTCATTTTAGCAAATTTAGTCACATTGGCAGGGCATGTAGAGGTAGAAGACTATGCTATAATAGGAGGTCTTGTTCCAGTACATCAATTCGTAAAAGTGGGAAGGAACTCAATCATAGGTGGAGGAGCTAGAGTTCCCCAGGATATTCCGCCTTATGTAAAGTGTGCTGATTCTCCAGCTAAACTTTATGGATTAAATACTGTGGGGCTTGAGAGACATAATTTTTCTAGCCAATCAGTTTTAGATTTAAAAAAAGCATACAAAATTATTTTCAGAGGAAAGATGCTTTTCACAGAGGCTATAAAAGCAGTCGAAGATTTAAATTTACAGTCAAAAGAAGTCGAAATTTTTATTGATTTTATAAAAAACTCTAAAAGAGGAGTTCCTAGAGGTTAGAATAATAAGCTTTTTGGAAAGGGTTATGTCAAATTTAGCTGTTATTTGTGGGAGCGGAGATTTTCCGTTTTTATTTTTAGACGAGATTAAAAATAGAAATATTAAATTTAAAACTATAGTTATTGCTTTGATAGGAGAGACTAACAAAGCTATAGAAAATTTTGGATTTTTGACTTTTTGGGTAAACATAGGAAAGCTGAATACGATTATTGATATAATGAAAACTAATTTAGTAAAAAAGGCTGTGATGTGCGGTAAAGTTCATCATACCAAACTTTTTACCGAGGTAAAATTAGATTTTAGAGCTATAAAACTTTTAGGATCTCTTATTAATAACAAGGCTGATACTATTTTGGGTGCAGTGGCACAAGAATTAAAAAAAGAAGAAATAGAATTAATTTCCTCCCTTACATATATGGAAAAATGGCTTCCTAATAAAAAAGGTTTTATAAACAATAATTTTAACAATTTGACAGAGGACGAAATATATTTTGCATTTAATATAGCCAAATCCATAGCTGCTTTAGATATAGGGCAGACGGTGGCAACGAAAGATAAAGCAGTGATAGCTGTCGAAGGCTTTGAAGGAACTGACGAATGCATCCTTAGGGGTTATGCTTTAGCTGGGGAAGGCCTGGTAATAGCAAAGGTAAATAAACCCAATCAGGATAATAGGTTTGATGTGCCGGTAATAGGAAAAGATACATTTGAAATTCTAAAAAACATAAAAGCAAAAGCTCTTGTTTATGAATCTGGGAAGACTTTATTTTTTAATACTGAAGAAGCTATAAAGATAGCTAACGAAAATAAAATATCTATTTTTGGAGTATAAATGGGATATAAAATTTTATATAAGAATAAAATAGGTGAAGTAATTACGGAATTAGATGTTTTAGCTCCAAATATTAGTTTTAATGCAAAAGCTGGGCAATTTGTTATGGTTAGGCTGGATGAATTTGCGGAAAGAATTCCACTAACCATTGCTGATAATGATAGAGAAAAAGGGATTATAAAGTTATTTATCCAAGACTTAGGTGTTAGTTCTAAAAAATTGTCATTTTTAGAGGTTGGAGATGAAATTTTAGATGTATTAGGACCACTTGGCGAGCCTTTTGAAACGAAATACTATGGCAAAGTTTTGGTAATTGGTGGAGGGGTAGGTATAGCTGCTATAGCTCCAATAATAAAAGAATTGACCTTAGAAAAAAATAATGTTTCTACAATAATAGGTGTTAGAAATAGGTCTTTATTTTTCTTAGAAGAAAATTTAAAAAAATATTCAAGTGAATTATTTTTATCGTCCAATGATGGTAGCCTTGGAGAAAAGGGTTTTACTAGCGATATTTTAACCAGACTTTTTGAAAAAAATCGAAATTTTGATTTAGTGGTTGCGGTTGGGCCTATTATTATGATGAAGTCGATTTATGATATTGTAAAAAAAGAGAATGAAAAAAGAAAAAAAGAAATTCCATTTTTAGTTAGTTTAGAAGTTTTGATGGTGGATGGGATAGGAATGTGTGGAGCTTGTAAAATAAAATATAATAATGAATACAAATTTACTTGCATTGATGGTCCTATTTTTGATGCAAAATATATAGATTTTGACGATATTATGAATAAACAAAGAATGTATAAAGATAAAGAAAAAGATGCTTTAATGAAATTAAAGCAAGATTTGCAAAATAAAATCTAAAAAATTCAAATTAAGTTTTTAATAAGAGGAAATTATGGAATTTATTCCATCCATTGATATAAAAAATAAAAAATGTATCAGATTAACTGAGGGTAAGATAGGGACAGAAGTTATTTATTCAGATTCGCCTCTAAAAATAGCAAAACAGTTTGAAGATCTTGGGGCAAAAAGATTGCATATAGTTGATATAGACGGAGCCTTTAATGGTGAGATGATTAACTTTGATACAATAAAAGAAATTAGAAAAAATACGAATTTTTTTATAGATGTTGGTGGAGGGATAAGAGATTTTGAAAGAATAAAAATGCTTTTAGATATAGGAATAAATAGAATAGTTTTAGGGACAATTGCGATAAAAGATCCTAGTTTTGTCGAAAAATCTATAGAAAACTTTTCTGATGTTTTTACTATAGGTATAGATGTAAAATATGATTATGTGTTAGTTAAAGGCTGGACTGAAAAATCTAATATTTTGGCTAAAGATTTTATAAAAGAAATGTCTAGTTTTGGGATAAATGAATTTATTTGGACTGATATAACTAGAGATGGCACTATGAAAGGAATAAATACTCTTGGCTTAAAAAAAATTACATCTTTTACCGATAAAGATATTATTGTCTCAGGGGGAGTTTCTAATATAAAAGATTTGGAAATTTTAATAAACCTAAACATAAAAAATATAAAAGGTGTGATTTCTGGCAAAGCTATTTATACAGGTAAGCTCGATATAAAAGAAGCCTTAGCTCTACTCAAAAAATCTAAAAAACTTTCTAAAAATTAAAAATTTAAATATTTTAATAAAGAAAATCAAAATGGGTAAAAAATGAATTTAGTAAATAAAATCACTGTAAGTAGAATTTTTATAGTTCCTTTGTTTATGTTTAGCTTAGAAATGAATGGGATTTTTTGGCATATTATTTCTATGATTTGTTTTTTTTATGCTACTTTTTCAGATTTTTTAGATGGATATATTGCCAGAAAAAATGATATAATAACCGATTTTGGAAAACTTATTGATCCATTAGCTGATAAAATTTTTATTTCTTCGGCTTTTATATATTTTGCTAGTAATAAAAACTTACTAGTTCCAGCCTGGGGGGTTTCATTGATTTTGTCTAGAGAATTTTTGATTACGGGTTTTAGAACTTTAGCAGCCACAAAGGGAATAGTTTTGGGAGCCCAGAAATCTGGCAAATATAAGACTTCTTTTCAATTAATTTTCATATTTCTTATGATTTTAATTTTAATTTTGATGGATTTTTTTGGCAATCAAATTGTTAAAAATATATTGGTTTTTTATTTTGTTAAAATTTATATTTATTTTTTGTCAATTTTCACATTATTGTCTGGGATTTTGTATATTTATAAGTACAAAAGGGTCTTAATCAATGAATAAATTAAATTTTGTAGCATTCAAAAAGTTTTTTTCAAAAATTTCAGTTAAAATCTTTTTTTTGAATTTATTTTTAAGTTTTATATTTTTCTTTTTTCTTGAGAATAAAATGCAGTTTAATTTCAAAGTTTTTATTTGTTCAGGTATAACCAGCTTTCTTTGTTGGGAATTTATAGAAATTTGTTCTAATTTAATAAAAAATAAAATTCTTAAAACTATTTACTTTTTATTAGTATCATTTCTTGTGACTTTGCTTTATGTGTCGACATTTTTTTTATTTCGAGAATTTCAAAATTTTATAAATGCTAGTATGATTAAATATGTTTTTGATGACTATAGTTTTTTATTTCTTTACATAAAAGTGTATTTATTTAACCTAAAAGGAATATTGTTTTTAGTCATTTGGCTAGGATTATTTTTTGGAATTTTTTATAAACATATTTTTCAAAGAAAAGTAAAAAATATTGTCAAAGAAATTATAAAAATCATTTTAATAATTGTTTCTATTTTAGTGCTTTTAAATCAAACGAAAAAGTTGGTTTTAAATAAATTTAGATTACTTGACGAATCTTTTTTAATGGGAATTAAAAATTTAAAAAGTTTAGAAAAACAAAACAACTTAAAACTTTATAATTCTTTTGATAGATTGACAGTAAAAAAAAGCGAAAGCCCTTCAGATTTTAATATTTTGTTAATAATAAATGAGTCTTTTAATAAATATGGCCTGGGAATTTATGGTATGAAAAGCGAATATGCTAAATTTATAAACGATTATTTAGATTCTGTAAAGGATAGATTGGTAGTTTTTCATAATTTTTATTCTAATGCTGGATGTACTGATGTTTCTATTCCTTCTATTATGACTGGAGTAAGCCCTGAAAATTCTTTGGAAAAATTGCATTTACTGCCTCTAATTTGGAGTTATGCAAAAGCAAAATCTATGAAAAGTGTATTTGCTAGTGCTCAGAATTATAATTGGGTGAATTTTGATACTTTTTTGTTTAGCTTACCAAATTCTCCTGATTATTTTAAAACAGCCTTAGATACGAATGAACCTATTATTCATGATTGCGGGATAGATGATCTTAAAGCTGTTAAATATTTTAAAAAAGACTTGGAAAAACTCAATAAAGATGAAAAATTTTTAGCAATTTATAATTCTAATGCTTTACATTCTCCGTTTCAGCAGAGCAGTAAATATCTTAAAAATGATAAAAAATCAGATTTTAAATATGACAATGCTCTTTATATTTTAGATTATGCTTGGAAAGAAATTTTTGATTTTTTTGAAGAAAAAAACCTTTTAAAAGATACAATAATTATTTTTACGGGAGATCATTCTACTCCATTGACGAATAATATTGTTAGACTATATTCTATGAAAAAAGATACACTTAATATCCCTTTTTTTATAATTTTTCCAGAAAAATTTATAAAAGAGCATAAAGATCTTTTTGACAATATCAAAAAGAATGAAACTGTTTTAGCATCAAATATAGATATTATTCCAACTATTATGACAATTTTAAATTTAGAAGAAAAAAATTCAGAAATTGTAAATTTATTAGATGGAAAATCACTTTTTAAGGATATAAAGGATAGAATTGTTATAATGTCAAATAATACTGAATTTAGAAGGCAAGATATAGAACTTTTTGCTATTTATTGCGATAAAAATTCATTTACATTTTCAACTCAAGAAAAAGAGGCTTTTTATGATTTAGAAAAAGATCCATTACAAAAAAATAATATTTGGGATGAGATTTCTAATGATAAAAAAGAAAAAATTTTTGATATAATTAAAAACAATAAACGTTTACAAGAAATTTATAACGAAGGCAAAAAAATTGAAAACTAAAAAAGTAAAAATTGGGAATAAATTTATTGGCAATGGAAATGAAATTTTAGTTCAGTCTATGACTAATACTTTGACGAAAGATGCAGAAAAAACGGTTTCTCAGATTAAAGCTTTAGAAAGGGCAGGATGTGAATTAGTTAGGGTAAGTGTTCCTGATGAAGCTTCAGCAGAGGCAATAAAAGTCATTAAAAAAAATATTGATATTCCTTTGATTTGTGATATTCATTTTGACCATAAATTAGCAATTTTAGCTATCAAAAATGGAGCGGACAAGATTCGCATAAATCCTGGGAATATTCATAAAAATCATCTTGCTGAGATTATAAAAATGGCCTTAGATTTTGATATTGCCATTAGAATAGGTGTAAATGCTGGATCGCTTCACGATGTTTGGGATGATGCTTTGAGTTTAGAAAAAAAAGCTTCTATTATGACCCAAAAAACTTTAGATTTTATAAATATTTTTGAACAAAATAATTTTTATAATTTGGTTATTTCTCTAAAATCAAGCGATATTAATTTAAATTATTTAGCTTATAAAAATTTTTCTTTAGTTTCAGATTATCCAGTGCATATTGGCTTAACCGAGTCGGGTTCTATTTTTTCTGGATTGATTAAGTCTAGCATTGCATTATCAGAATTATTAAAAGAAAATATAGGCGATACTATTAGGGTTTCTTTAACGGACGACCCAATATATGAGATCTTTGCTGCATATAATATTTTAAATTGTTTAGGGATTAGAAAAAAATATCCTACTCTTGTTTCTTGTCCAACATGTGCTAGAACCACGATAAATGTTATAGAATTAATTAAAGAAATAGAAAAATATATTTATACTTTAGATTTTTCTGGGAATAAATCTATTCCGATAAAAATAGCTGTTATGGGATGTGTTGTAAATGGTCCAGGTGAGGCTAAGGATGCCGATATTGCAATGTCAGGGGTTGGAAACAAAGTTATGATTTTTAAAAAAGGAAATTTATTAGAAACATTTGACAAATCTTTGATAAAAGAAAAATTTAAGCAAATTTTAGAAAATATTGAAAAAAATAATACAATCTAGTTAAAATTTTTATTTAATTCTGAATTAAAGAATTTTATTTTGGAGATAATATGGATTTTAATGAGGCAAAAGGAACAAACGAAGATAAAATAGAAATGGGAAAATTTTATTTTATAAATAAAAAATTTGAATTAGCTAAGACTTTATTTTTAGAAATTTTAAAAGAAGATGAAACAAATTATGATGTTATTTATAATTTAGCTCTTTGCTGTGAGGCTCTCAATGATTTAGACAATGCTGCTACTTATTATAAGAGGGTTTTATCCATAAAAGAAGATCATAAATTGGCAAAAGAGCATTTGATAAAAATAACAAAACTAGATGAATAATTTTATTTATGATATATAAAAAGAGAATAAAAAATATTGATTTTGTTTTGATATTTTTAGTAATTTTGCTTTCTTTGATTGGAATGATTTTTGTGTATTCTGCATCTTTTAATATACCTAATTTTCTAAATATTTATATAAAACAGATTTTTATTGTAATAATTGGATATTTTTTCATAATAATTTTTTCTCAGATAAATTATAATTTTTATTATAATACCAGTTTTTTTTTATATATTTGTTCTCTTGTTATGCTTATTTTAGTATTATTTTTTGGAGTAAAAATAAAAGGGGCAAAAAGTTGGTTTAATTTAAAAATTATACTATTTCAACCGATAGAACTTGCTAGAATTTTCTTGATATTATTTTTGTCAAAATTTTTAGATAAAAATATTTCTATAATTAAAACTTTTAAGATCTTATTTTATGTTTTTTTGATAATTTTGCCTTTAATAATCTTAATAGCAATGCAACCAGATTTTGGTGGATTATTAGTTTTAGTACCTATAGTTTTGGGGCTTTGCTTCGTTTCTGGCATTAGAAAAATTTATATTTATTCAATTATTTTATTTATATTTTTATCTAGTTTTCTAATTTTTATAAAAATATTTTTTATATACAAAAATATAGAATTTATAAATTTCGATAATTTGGAGCTTTTTTTCTTTTTAGCAATTTTATTTCTGATTTTGTATTATACATTTTCAAAGATTTTTACTTTAATTTTAAAAAAATTTTATTATTTTTATTTTTTTGTTTTATCGTATATTTCTTTAGTTTTTGGCAATTTTATTTTTAATCATATAAAATTTTATCAAAAAAATAGATTATTAGTTTTTTTTGATCCTTATATGGATAGGTTAGGTTCTGGCTATAATATAATTCAATCAAATATTGCTATAGGATCTGGATTTTTTTTAGGAAAGGGTTTAAAAAAAGGAACTCAGGGGCAATTAGGTTTTGTGCCAGAAAGACATACAGATTTTATTTTTTCTGTAATCGGTGAAGAAGGTGGATTTTTGTTATCTTTTTTAATTATTCTAATTTATATCTTTTTTTGTTATAGAATTTATTTAATTGCCATTAATGCTAAAAACAGATTTGCTAGTTTTATTGCGATATCGTTTTTAATTTATTTTAGTTTTTTTATATTTTTAAACATAGGTTGTGCTATAGGTTTTATTCCTTTAACTGGAGTTCCACTTCCATTTATCAGTTATGGGGGGTCGGCATTCGTGGGAAATTGTATGGTTATAGGAATTCTTTTAAATATTTCAAAAGAGAGATATGCAAATTAAAATGAAAACCCATATTGATTATTTAAATGATTTTAAATTGATAGAAAAAAATATTTTACCATTTGTAGAAAAACCTGCTAGATATATTGGGGTTGAACTGTATAAATATTTAAAAAATATTGATGAAAAAATAAATCTAAAATTTTGTTTAATATTTCCTGATTTATACGAAATAGGAATATCATCACTTGGAGTAAAACTACTTTTTCATTTCCTTAATCAATATGAAAACATTTTAGTAGATTTAGCTTTTATGCCAAAGTTAGATTTTATTAAATTGATGAAAGAAAATAATTTTTCGCTGTATTCATTAGGCTACAAAATTCCAATAAAAGATTTTGATTTAATAGGTTTTTCTTTAGGATATGAATTATGTTATACTAATATGCTTTCTATTTTAGAAAATTCCGAGATAGAATTAGATAGGAAGAAAAGAGATGATGCATCGCCTATAGTTTTGGCTGGAGGATGTTGCACCTCTAATCCTTTTCCAATCGAAAAATTTATAGATGTTTTTTCTCTTGGTGATGGAGAAGTAGTATTAAATAAAATTTGTGAAAAGTTTTTAGAAGTGAAAAACTTGTCTAGAATAGAAAAAATAAAACATATTTCTTCTATAGATGGGATTTTTGTTCCAGATTTTACTAAAGGAATAGTTAGACCTAAAGTGGTTAAAGATTTGGAAAACAATTTTTTCCCAACTGATATCATTACTCCTATAGTCAGTGCGGTGCATTCTCATCTTTCTATTGAAATCCAGAGAGGATGTTTTAGATCTTGTAAATTTTGCCATGCAAGTTTTATAAATAGACCTCTTAGAATAAGAAGCATTGAAAAAATAAAATCTTTGATTTTAGATAGTATTGATAAAAAAGGAAATATGGATATTTCGTTATTGTCTTTGTCGGTCATAGATCATCCAAATATAAAAGAAATTTTGGAATGGTTTGTAGAAAATTTTTACGAAAAAAATTATTCGATTTCACTGCCATCTTTGAGATGTGATAAATTTTCTTTAGAGCTGGCAAGTTTAGTTAATAAAAATAAAAAAGCATCTCTTACCTTTGCTCCTGAGGCGGGGTCACAGAGATTACGTGATTACATAGGGAAAAATGTCACAGAAGAAGACATTTTAGATGCAGTATCTATGGCATATAATAATGGCTGGAAATTAGTAAAGTTGTATTTTATGTACGGATTGCCTACAGAAACTTTTGATGATATAAAGGCTATTATAGATTTAATTTGGAAAATAAAATATAAATTCCGAGGAATAAAAATTAATATTGGAATTTCTTCTTTTGTGCCAAAGCCTCATACTCCGTTTGCTTGGGAAAAACAAGAGAGTTTATCTAGTTTAATGGAGAAAAAAAATTTTATTATAGATGAAGCTAGAAAAACTAAAATAGCTAGCATTAAGCATTCTAGAATAGAAGGTAGCATCGTAGAAGGGCTTTTTGCAAGGGGAGGAAGAGAGGCTTCTTTAATTTTAGAAGAAGCATATAAGTCTGGAGCACTTTTTGACCAGTGGGAAGAACATTTTAATTATGATATTTGGAAAAAAGCTGGCGAAAAATTTAATATAAATATAGAAGAATTGGTTACTAGAAATATCGATTTTAATAAAAAAATGGACTGGGAAAATATTAATTATGGCATTGGTAGAGAGACTTTATATAGAATGGCTAAAAAAATTTATGTTGTTAGAAAAGATAGAAATCTTGGAAAAGAAAACGAAAATGATAAAAAAAATATAAACAATGAAAATAAAATTTTTAAAAAAGAAAATTTTTTAGAAGTTTCAGAAAATATCAAAAAATATAGATTTAGAGCTTTTTATGAAAAATCTTATAAACTTCGGTTTATATCACATCTAGAATTAATTGATATCATAAAAGATTCTCTAATTAGATCTGGGGTAAAAATAATTTTTTCCAAAGGTTTTCATCCACTTCCAATTATTAGTTTTGGTCCGCCATTGTCAGTGGGGCATATAGGCGAGAATGAAATTTTTGATTTTGAAGTTTTTGACGAAAATTTTAATGAAAGTGAAATCCTAGAAAATATTAATAAAAATTTACCATCTGGAATGTTTTTAAAAAAAATAATAAAATTAGAAAAAGATTTTGTTCCTTTGTCAAAACTTTTAAATATTTTTGATTATACAGTTATAAATGATGAAAGCTGGAGCTTAGATGCTTTGGATGAATTTTTAAAAAGCGAAACTTTTTTTAGAGAAATAGAAAAAAAAGGGAAAAAAGAGATTTTAGATTTAAAACTTTTTGTAAAAAAAATCGAAATAAAAAATTTTGAACTAAATTTAATCGTAGATAACAGTAAAAAATTTATAAACTTATTTAGTTTATTAAAAGCGATTTTTAATATAGACGATATTTTGTATAAAAAAATTATAATTAAAAGGAACGGTTTTATTTTTTAACTTTTAGGATAAAAATATGAAAAAAAATAAATTTAAATTTGAATATCAAAATAAAAAAGAAGTAAAAAAAGCTCCAAAAAAATTTAATTCTAATAATTTTAAGTTTGAGAAATCTTTTAATAAAAAAGATCGATTTTATGAGAAAGGCGATGATAAATTAAAAAAAAGACCTAATGCTTTTAATGACGATTTTAAATATAAAAAATATATAAATAAAAATGAAAACAAAAATTTTTATTCTAAGTCTAAAAAGTCCTTTATAACAAATGAAAAAGATGAAAATTTTTTTAATGAAAATACGGAAAAAGATTTTATTTATGGAAAAAAAATTGTTTTAGAAAATTTAGAATCAGAATCTAATACTACTATAAATAAATTATATATTGCTAAAAATAATAAAGGTGAAATTGTTTCAAAAATAATTAGTTTATGTAAAGAAAAAAATATAATTTTTTCTTTTTTGGATAGAAAAATTTTAAACAAAAAGTTTGGAGATGGCAATCAAGGCATAGTTGCACTTACTTCTCCTATAAAATATACAGGTTTAGATAATTTTTTAGATAAAAGCGATAAAAAAGGCAAAAATTTTATAGCTATTTTAGATAATATTACAGATCCTCACAATGTAGGAGCTATCATAAGAAGTGCTTTTATTTTTGGTTTTAGTGCTGTGATATTGCCCAGCAGAAATTCTTGTTTGATAAATTCAACAGTATTAAAGGCATCTAGTGGGGCTGCAAATAAAATTGATATAATAAAAACTCTAAATTTAAATAAAACTATTGAAGTTTTAAAAGAAAATAAATTTTTGATTTTAGCATCTGATGTAACAAAAAATGTTAAGAAAGTTTTTCCTATAGAATCTTTAAAAAATATAGATGATGATAATATATGTATAGTTTTAGGTAGTGAAGGTGATGGAGTTAGAGAGAGCATAAAAAAAATGTCTGATTATTGTATTACTATTCCTATGAAAACCCAGTTTAATTCTTTAAATGTCTCTTGTGCAGCATCTATAATTTTTTATGAATTATCAAAAAATTTGTGAATAAACTAAGAATGCGAAAATTTTCAAAAGAAAGTATTTATTGTATTAGTTTAATAATTATTTTTCTTTATGTGGTTTTTTCTGATTTGGCTTTACAAAATATTAAAAATAACCAAATATCAGAACTAAAAAATAAAAAAATTTTATTATCGGATGATAAATATTTCTATTTTTTAAAAAATAATAAAATAAAAAAAATGTTTGCAAAAAAGACAAATATTTTTAAATGGTCCTCTGATGGGAATTTTTTTATATTTTATAGTGAAAAGAAACATAAAATTTTTATATATGATTTGGTTTTAAGAAAAATTATTTACAGAAAATCAATTAATTATTTTAAAGAAGATGAAATCATAGATTTCGAATTTATAAATAATCATAAAATCCTTATATTTTTTAAAAATTATGATAAACGATATGCTTATTCTTTAGTTTCTTGTGATATAAAAAAAAATGAATTTGAACCACTTTTATTTTTAGAATATAATTTTTCAACTTTTACTATTAAAAATATGGTATTATCAGATTCTTTAGACCATTTATTATTTTATTTTGGAGATAGTTATAAAAACAATACCCTTTTCGTTTTTGATATTGTGAATAAAAAAGTGCTTTTAAAATTAAATAACGCTTGTCCTATTTCGTGGTTTCCTGGGAAAAAAGGATTTTTATACTATAATGTTTTAGATAAAAATAAAAATATTGTTATAAATAAATATGATTTTTATGGAAAACAAGAAAATAAAATTGAAAAAATTTATAGCTATAAATTTAAAAATATTTACATAATCAAGACATCTCATCAAAAAGATTTAGTTTATTTTATTACCAAAGAGAAAAATTTGTCAAAATTTTATTATTTAGATTATAAAAACAAAGATATAAAAGAAATTTTTAGTGATAATAAGTATAAAAATAAAACATTGTTAGATATTTATTAATGGATAATAATTCGCTCAACAATAAAATACGCTTTGTATCATTTTTAGCTTTTTTGATTTTTGTTATACTTTTTTTTAGACTTTTTTATATTCAAACATTAAAAAATAAAAAATATTCTAATTATTTATCTAAACAAATTCAAAAAAAAGAAAAAATAAAAATTTTGCGTGGAAATATATACGATAGGAATAATTCTGTTTTAGCTATATCTATTTTTAAGTATTCATATTTTTGTTTGCCATATATGTTAAAAAATGATTTAGATAAAACAGAACTATTTTCTTTTGCGAAAAAATATTTTGATATAAAAAGAGATTCTATAGATAGAAGATTAAAAAAATCAAAAAAATTTTTTTGGTTAAAAAGATTCTATATGGAAGATATTAATATTAAAGATATTCCTAAAAGTATAAATAGAGAAAAAGAAGAAATGAGATTTTATCCTAATAAAAATTTAGCTATGCCATTATTAGGTTACACCAATATTGATGGAATTGGAATGAGCGGTATAGAGCATAGTATGAATGAATTTTTGCAAGGAAAAGATTTTAATATTTTCATAGAAAAAGATGCAAAGGGAAAAATTTTAGATATAGACAAAAAAATTAATTTAATCAAAGAAAAATCTTATGATGTTTCTTTAACTATAGACAGAAATTTAGAATTTTTAGTAGAAGAACATTTAAAGAAATTAAAAAAAGAGACAAATCCAAAAGATATAACTTGTATTATAGAAAATATAAAAACTGGTGAAATTTTAGTTATGGCAAATATTTATGGGAGAGATAATGAAGATGTCTTTGAAATTTATAAAAATTTGGCTGTTAGTAAAGTTTATGAACCAGGCTCTACAATGAAAGTTTTATTTTTAGGTGCAAGTTTAGAAGAGAATTTATATAAATTAAAAGATAATATTTTTTGTGAAAATGGAGAGTTTAAAGTTTTTAATCATACTATAAAGGAGGCTCACAATAAAAAGGTTAAAAATCTTACTTTAGAGGATATTGTAGTATTTTCTAGTAATATTGGTATGGCGAAAGTTGGAGAAAAATTAGGAAAAGAGAAAATGTATTTTTATTTAAAGAGATTTGGATTTGGATGTCAAACTGGTATAGATTTGCCAGGAGAAGAAAAAGGTTTATTAAGTATACCTAATGATTGGGATAATTTATCTATTTATACTATACCATTTGGACAAGGTATAGGGGTAACTCCTATTCAATTAATTAGTGCTATTTCATCTATTGGCAATAAAGGGAAAATGTTAGAGCCTAGGATTGTTAAATTTTTAAAAAAGGATGATGTTGTAATTGAAACAAAAACTAGGTTTGTTAGAAGAGTTTTTTCTAGTGATGTGGCAGAAAAAATATTGCTTACAATGGAACAAGTTGTAGAAAGGGGAACAGGAAGGGGATTAAAGTTAGATGGGTATAGAATAGGAGCAAAGACAGGAACAGCCCAAAAAATAGATCCCGCAACTAAAAAATATTCAAATGAAAACTATATTTCTTCCATGGTTAGCATATTTCCAATAGATAGACCAAAATTTTCTATACTTTTAGTAGTAGATTCTCCTATAGGTAAATATTATGGTGGGGAAGTTTGTTCAAAGACTATGAAAAATATAATAAAAGACTTAATATTTTATTATGGGATTAAAAAAAGTATATAAATATTTAAAAAATTTTTTGTTAATTAATATTTTTTATGTAAGTTATGCAAATAAAATTACTAATAAAAATTTCTTTTTTATTTAAATACATTTTACCCTTATCATAAATTTTATAAAATTATAAAATATTTTAAATACTTAAAATAAACTATAGGATTAATAATATTATACTTTAAAATATAAAAAACTCCCTATTTTAAAAATAAGTGTTTTTACATATTATTATTTATTTTCTTTACTTTTATTTATCAGATTTATGCCTATTACAATTTTTACATAGCATTTGACAATTATCTTGTAATGTTTCTCCACCTTTTGACCAAGGGACTATGTGGTCGCCTTCCATTTCTTCAATTTCAAAATGTTTTTTGCATAAAGGACAAATTCCTTTTTGATTTTCATAAGCAATTTTTTTTTGCCTTCCGTCAAATTGTCTTAAATTAAGTAATCTTTCAGCGAATGGGTCTTGGTCTTTACATAACACATACTCATAAATTTTCGCACCTTTCCCAACTTCTTCATCTTTATGTAGTTTTTCAACTTCTTCGCCAATGATTTTAGTATTATAGTTATTCTTGCTATAAATATTATAAAAATGACACCAGTCAAGCCCTAACATATCTTTATTGTATTTTTCAAATATTTTTTCTACCCAGTCAATCA
Organism: uncultured Elusimicrobia bacterium; assembly: GCA_900321865.1. GTDB lineage: Bacteria > RUG730 > RUG730 > RUG730 > RUG730 > RUG730. The sequence goes on along the minus strand of ONXP01000052.1, from coordinate 355 downwards.
CATCTTGAAAATACTGCCATAATTCATTAGCATCATTATCACTTCGATGTTTAGCCATATAAATTTCTATTGCTTTATTATCTTTTATTTGTTGATACTCACAAATCCCTTTTAGTGCCTTTTCTAATAATTCTTGCCTTTTGTATTCTGCTTTTATATATTTATCAGATAATTTTTTACCAGCTGAGTCGTTTTTAGAAAAATGTTTTTTAGCATCTGTGAGCCAAGCACCAGTATAAGCACTATTTCTTAATTCTTGTTCAGTTAGTTTTTCGCCTGCTACATTAACAACTTCAAACCAAGCTAATTTTTCTGATTCAGTTCCCTCGCATTGATAAATCATAAACTCATAATT
>ONXP01000072.1 GCA_900321865.1 uncultured Elusimicrobia bacterium | reverse complement strand
CTATACACCTGATATTTCACTGTATCATCTAAATCATAAAATGAAGAATTAGAAATTTTTTTAATAGCATAAGTTCTAGCTAAAACCGCCTGAGCTTTTAAAGCTTCTATCGGGAAAGATGCAGGCATTTCAGAAGAAACAACCCCAGATATATATTGTTCCAAATCTATATGATTTACAACAGAAAATTTATTTTTATCAACAGATATAAAAAAATTGCCTCGATATTTTTTATTATTTATTTCACAAATTGCACCAGGTTCCTTTGATTTTAAATAAATCTTTTCATCGTAAACTTTTTGTTTAGAAACGACAATTCTAGATCCGTATATCCCAAATTTATATGTATTATTTTTTAAAATTTCGCCTTTTAATTTTTGTCCAATATAAATTTCATAATCTGCTTTTGGAGAAATTACCAAATAATTTTTTCCAGAAATTTTAGTCAATAAAACTTTTAACATTTTTATTTTATTAATTTTTTTTATATATTTTTTTTTGTTTATAAATTTTTTAGGCTCATGAGACTTTTTATTGTTTTTTCCAGAATTTATTTTTTTATCAAATGAAGACAATTTTTCTTTATAATAAGCAGATTTATAGTTTTGTTCATAAACAGAATAATAATCATAGTTATAACAAGAAAATATAAAAACAAGCATCAAAAAAAAACAAAAAACTTTATTCATACATAATTTTTATTTTTAAAACAACATAATTAGTCAAACAAAAAATTTTTTATATTCATTTGAATTAGAATCAATAGGCAAATCCAAAATTTTTAAAGTACTTTTTTCACCTTTAATAATTTTTACAGAAGATTTTGGGATATGAAAAATATCAGACAAAAAATCAATTAATTCTTTATTGGCTTTATTGTCAATTTTTGGAGCATTTATTTTTATTTTATAAAAAACATCTTCATTTATTAGAACTTTTTCCAAAATTTCGTTTTTTTTTGCATTAGCTAAAACTTTTATTTTTAAAATCATTTTTTTAGTTTTGTAAAACAACTAATATTCCATAAAATCTAAAATTTTATTTATTACTTCTCTCTCGCTTATTTTATCCATACAAGGAGAAAATTTACAATTTTTATCACACTTATCACAAAAAGGAACCATCGGAGTAAAAACAAAATTTTTCCATTTTTCCTTTGAAAAAACTCCCCATCTGGTAGAATTACAAGGAAAAAGTTTTGGATAAAAACCAATTGTTTTTTTGCCTAATGCTCCAGCTATATGTATAGGACCTGTACTATTACTGATTAGAATGTCAGAATAATTAATTATCGCTATTAATTCTCTTAAAGAGAGCTCACAATGTAAAAAATTTTCTTGTTTAATGTGTTTATATTTAATTTTATTCAAGAATTTAGACTTATATAACTCTAACTCTTTTTGTTTTTCAGTAATTAAAAATTTTTTGCCTTTTTTTGCAATTATATTCATAATTGTAAAATATTTTTCCAAAGGCAAATCTAAACTAGATCCAGAACTCCCAGGATGAAAAATTAAAAATTTCTCGCCTTTAAAAATATTATGTTCTTTTAAAAAATTTTCAGCAAACTCTTTTTCTTTGTCATCAACAAAAATTTTAGGGTAAAAAGTCAAATTTTCATCAATATTTAAGGCTTTTTTTACTAAATCTAAATTATATTCTGATTCATTTTTTTTATTTTTTGATCTATTTTGTGAAATAAGAAAATTGAATAAAAGAGAATAAATTTTAGTTCTAGGTGCTATCCTAATGGGAATTTTGGCTAAATACGGAATAAGGCTGGAATTTTTATCAACAAATAAAGATATCGAGATATCATTAGTTTTGATATAATTTACTATATCATTTCTATTAAACTTATCTATCTCTAAAACCTCGTCTACAAAAGGATTGTTTTTTAGAATAGGACTAGTATAACTATTCACCGCAAAAGTAATATATGTATTTATTCCAATAGAAGAAAAATAATTTTTAATAAGCTGTAAAACATTAACAGATAAAACTAAATCCCCCAGCCTATCCGTCCTAAAAATAATAATTTTTAAAAATCTTCCTTCTTGAGATATTTTATCTAAAAGTGATTTGATTCTATTTATCATTTTTATTTTCTTTAATATAAAGTTCTGCGACTTTTTTAGCTAATGTTCTAATTCTAAAAATATAATTTGCTCTTTCTGAAACACTGATTACTCCTCTTGAATCTAACAAATTAAAAGTATGAGACATTTTTAAAACATAATCATAACTAGGCCTTGCTAAACATTCTTCAACTAAGTTTAAAGCTTCTTTTTCAAAAAAAACAAAATTTTTAAATAGCATATCCACATTAGCTTTTTCAAAATTATATTTAGAAAATTCTTTTTCATCATCTAAATGGACATCTTTATATAAAATTTGCTTTTTTTGATTATCTATATTTAATTCTCCCCAAACTATGTCAAAGACATTATCTTTTCCTTCAACATACATAGCTAACCGCTCCAGACCATATGTAATTTCTATCGTGATAGGAAAAAGCTCAAGTCCGCCCATTTGCTGGAAATAAGTAAACTGGGTAATCTCCATACCATCTAGCCAAACTTCCCAGCCCAGCCCCCAGGCTCCTAAAGTAGGCGATTCCCAATTATCTTCTACAAATCTTATATCATGCAATGAAACATTTATACCTATGGCTTCTAAACTTTTTAAATAAAGTTCTTGAACATTTTTAGGGTTAGGCTTTATAATCACCTGATATTGATAATAATGTTGAAGCCTGTTAGGATTATCTCCATATCTGCCATCCGTAGGCCTTCTGGAAGGCTCTACATAACACACTGCCCAAGGCTCTTCGCCCAAACATCTAAAAAATGTGGCCGGGTTAAATGTCCCAGCACCTTTTTCCAAATCATAAGGCTCCATTAAAATACAACCATTACTAGTCCAAAATTTTTCCAAAGTTAAAATAATATCCTGAAAAGTTTTCACAATAATTTCCTCTTATAAAAAATCTTTTAATTTATTTGTTTTAATAAATCTTCGGCATTTTTTAAGGTCATATCTGTAATTATTTTTCCACCTAACATCTTAGCTAATTCTTTTATTTTGTCATCATAATCTAAATCTAAAACTTTTATATCCGTCTCATCATTTTTATTATATTTTTTTATAAGTTTATTATTATCTCCAAAAGCTGCAACTTGCGGAGAATGTGTTATTGACAAAATTTGCTTATTTTTAGAAATATTTTTAAACTTTTCACCTATAGAAAAAGCAACTTTTCCTCCTACCCCTATATCAATTTCATCAAAAATTAAAACATCAATATTATCCAGCTTTGAAATAACAGCTTCTATAGCTAACATTATTCTAGCTAGTTCTCCACCTGATAAAATTTTTTCAAGTTCCATAAAATCTTGCCCAGAATTTGTTTTGGCTAAAAAATTTATTTCATCAAATCCTCTATCGTTAAAAACTAAATTTCCTAAATTATCTTTTTTCAGCTCTAAATTTATAGAAAATTTTGCCTTTTCCATATACAAATCTTTCAGATTTTGATTGATATCATTTTCTAATAATTTTTTATTTTTTTCTCTAGATTTATGAAGCTCATTTCCAAAATCCAAAAGTTTTTTATTGTAAGAATTCAAATTATCTTTCAAGGAAATTTCCTCATCGTCTTCAAAATTTAAAAAATTCAATTCTTTTTTTATTTTGTCTCGATATTCTAATAAACCTTTTAGATCAAGCTTATATTTTTTCTTTAATCTATCTAAGAAGCTAAGCCTTTTGGAAAGCTTTTCCATATCGCATAAATCAATATCTAGTGAAGAATTATAGCTAAAAATTCTTTCTTCCATTTCTTTCATTATGCTCTCAAAATTATCCAAATCTTGAGTAAAAGAGTCATATTCTTTAGTAAAAGATGAAATTTTTCTTATATTTTTATTTATTTCTAAAATATTTTCTAATGCACTAGAAATTCCCTTTAAAATTGCCTCAGAAAGAATTTTTATTTCATCTAAATTTAACATTTCTCTAAATTTTTTTTCCAATTCTTCGTCTTCACCTAAAGAAAAATCTATTTTTTCTAATTCTTCTAATTCAAATTTTAAAAAATCTTTTTTTTGGTTCAAACTTTTTCTTTTTTGTTCTATTTCAAAAATTTTTTTCTCAATATCTTTTTTTATACAAAAAAAATCTTTAAATTTTTCTGATAGATCAGTTATCCCAGAATATTTATCTAAAATTTTGAGCTGAAAATCCTTTAAAAATATTTTATGACTAAAATTTTGACTATGCATCTCAATCAAATTTTCAAATAAATATTTTGCCGTCATAGAGCTAATAACTCTATCGTTTATGTAAAATCTAGTTTTTGATTCAAAAATTTTTCTAGTTATAATAAAACTATTTTCATTTTCAAAAATTTCCTTTACATCCGTATTTTCAAAATTTAAATTATCAATATTAATCTCATCAAATTCAGCAGATATTTCACAAAAATCTTTGCCTTTTTTTATAATTCCTTCTTTTATTTTTCCGCCAAATAATATTTTTATAGCTTCTATTATTATTGATTTTCCAGAGCCAGTTTCTCCGGTTAAAATAGTCAAACCTTTTTTAAAATCTATTTCCAAAAGATCCACAAAAATATAATTTTTCAATCTCAAATAACTAAGCATAAATTTTTTCCAAATCGTCTATTATTGCTATTCCTAAATCAAGTGCTTTTTTATATTTAGAAGATTCTTCATCATTTTTACCTAAAATTAAAAAATCTACATTTTTAGAAACAGCTTTTAAAACTTTTCCACCTTTTTTCTCAATAAAATTTATAATTTTGTCTCTAGAAATATCAAATTTCCCGGTAATAACAAAGTTTTTATTGTAACCAAACCAAGATTTTTTTTCTTTGTCAATATTTTCTAAATCTTCATCAAAAAATTCTAAATTTTCTAAAAATTCTGAATTTTGAATAATTATTTTAGATTTTTCAATTTTTTCAAAAATATCTGGATTTTCAACAAAAAATTTTTTTATACTTTCAGCCAAAATATTCCCAAAATTTTCAATTTTTTCTAAATCCTCGATGGTCGCCTTTGAAATGTCAAAAAATGTTTTGTATTCTTGAGCTAAAATTTTACTAGATCTCTCTCCAATATGTCTAATCCCTAGAGAATATATAAAATTTTTTAGTTCAACTTTTTTAGATTTTTCTATATGTTTAATCAAATTATCAGCTTTTTTATCTTTAAAAAGAGGTAAAGTCAAAAAATTTTCTTTTTTTAAATTAAAAATATCAAAAATATTCGATAAAAAACCTTTATCTATCAATTCTTCTATTACTTTTTCACCCAATCCATCTATATTCATTCCTTTTTTCGAAACAAAAAATTCTATAGATTTTGCAAGATGAGCTTTGCAAGAAATATTATTAGGACATCTATAAGCTACTTCATCTAAATTTTTAATAATTTTTACCCCGCAGACAGGACAATTTTTAGGAATACTAAAATCTTTTAAAACACAATTTTCATCTGGCATAACTTTTATAATTTTTGGGATAACATCAGCACTTCTTTCTAACAAAACTCTAGACCCTATTTTTATATTTAGTCTCTTTATTTCGTCAAAATTATGTAAAGTTGCTTTTTTTATAATTACACCAGATATATTGCAAGGCTCCAAAATTGCCACAGGGGTCAAAACTCCAGTTCTACCAACTTGAATAGCAATATCTTTCAAAATAGTCGTCATTTGCTTGGCTGGAAATTTATAACTTATCGCCCATCTTGGGAATTTTATTGTATTTCCTAAAATTTTTTGCTCAAAAAATGAATTTACCTTTATAACCATTCCATCTATATCATAGGGAAGAGCTTCTCTTTTTTCTACAAAATTTATAGCATTTTTTACTGTATCATCGATATTTTGGTATTTCTCAATATAATTATTAACCTTAAACCCTAAATCTTTCAAAAATATCAAAAATTTTTCTTGAGTATTTATCACATCTGAAAACGATTTTTTTTCATCTTCTTCAAAATATCCTAAAGCATAAAAAAAAATTTTAATATTTCTTTCTTTTACCAAGTTTACATTTAATAATTTTAATGTCCCAGAAACTGCATTTCTAGAATTTGAAAACAAATTTTCATTATTTTCTTTATTATTCTTGTTTAAATTTTTTAAAGTCTCCTTATCTATATAAGCCTCTCCTCTCACTTCTAAAACTTTTGGGATATAAAATTTTTCACTTTTTAAATTTATAGGAATATCACTCGATGTAAGCAAATTTTTCGTAATATCTTCTCCAAAAATCCCATCGCCCCTAGATACAGCTTTATTTATTTTTCCATCTACATATGTAACAGAAATACTTACTCCATCTATTTTTGGCTCTAAAACATATTCTAATTTTTTTAACAAGAATTCTTCTATAGATAAATTTCCAGAAAAGTTCAAAAATTCATTATGTTTTTGAAAAAAATTTTTTTTATAATTTTCATACAAGCTTAAAACTTCACTATAAATTTTTGGATCTTTTTCTTTTTTTAAAAAATCTAACAAAAACCGTTTTAACTTTTCGTTCCAAGCATAAATATCTTCTTTGTTGTATGAATTGCTTAAAGATATCATAGGAATTTTATGCTTGATTTTTTTAAATCTTTGATCTACTTCTCCCCCTATTTTTTTTAAAGGAGAAATCCCTTTATCAATACCTAATTCCTGAGATTCTAAAGATTCTAACTCTTTATAAAGCGTGTCATATTCAAAATCAGACACAATAGGATCTGATAAATCATAATAGTAGTGATTGTATTTTTTTATTAATTCCCTTAATTCTAAAAGTCTATTATGCGAAAAAAGATCCATAGCTTTTAGTTTTCGTCCCTTTTAAATTTCAAAGAATCTAAAATTCCATTGATAAACTTTCCAGAATTATCAGTGCTAAACTCTTTAGAAAGATTAACAGCTTCATTGATTACGACCTTTATAGGGGTCGTTTTCATATAAAAAAGCTCAAAACTAGAAAGTCTAAGTATAGATTTGTCTACATCTGCCAATCTATCTATTTTCCAATTTTTCATAACTTTAGAAATTTCATTGTCTATTTCAGAAAGATGATCTAGTGTGCCATCAACCAACTCATTTATAAAATCTCTAACATTAGAAATATCTTTTACCTCAGAATAATTAAAATAACTATCAAATGCTTCTTTTTTATCAAATCCAAAAACATCTATTGAATACAAAATATTCAAAGCAATAATCCTTGCCTCTTTCCTAGTTGCCATAAAATCTCATAACAAAAACTAAAATATACATTTAAATATTTAGTTTGTCTTTACCACCCTCGTATTTAAAATTTTATCTTGCATTGCCAAATTTTGCTCATTAAAAAGCATGTATATATGACCAATAAAAAATATTAAACTAGACAAATATTGCAACAAAAATCTATAAAAAGCCTTTTTATATCCTATGCAATTATTTTCCGTATCTACTACCTTTAAACCTACTAACTTTTTACCAAAAGTCTGCCCATACTTCCCAATGAAAAATGTATAATAAAAAACAAAAACAAAAAGTAAAATACAATTGACTAAGAAAAAAGGAAACAATCTTGATAAAATAACATATAAAATAAACAGTCCAACCATAATTATCACACCATCAACAGCATAAGCCAAAAGTCTCTCTAAAGATATAACTAAATTCTCTTTAAAAAATTTCATAAATCCTCCTAAAAATTATTTTATAATAACAATTTAAGAGAAAAAAATCAGTTTTCAACAGAATTCCCACTTTTTATAAACAATTTTGAAATATCTTCCATAGAAGTTGTTACAACACTTTTTAAAAAATATGAAAAAATAATTGTAAAGTTACAAGTTACAAAAAAATAGAAAAAACTTAAACTCAATTTTGAAGAATTTATACAAGATAACACATAACTAATCATTTTATGATGAACAAGATAAACAGGATAAGTAATACTAGATATAAACAGAATAATCCTTTTCAGAAAATTATTATTCATAATATTTTGCCCTAAAAAATATAAAGTTATAAACAAAACAACTCCCAAAATCAAATCCCTAACTTTATAAATTGGTACATTAATATTATAAATACCCAAAATGTTTAGTAATTTTTCACAAATCAATGCAAAACATAAAAAAATAAGCAAATAATAAAAATATTTCTTTCTAAAATAATTTAAAATATTTAATTTAGAAACAACCATACCAATATAAAAACAAAATAAAACTGTAAAAATATTGTGTGATGGATAAATATCAAAAAATTTCCGATAAAACAAAAAAGAACTAATGCTTCCAAAAAACAAAAATAGAAAAAATAAATTTTTAAAAAATATTTTTTTACTGTTTAATATTTTATTTAAAAAAGGATACAGAAAATAACAAATAATTATAGCCCCTAAAAAACACTCTCCTATCAGATAATAAGTAGAATATTTATAAGAAAGATAACCATCTAAACCTAAAAACGAAAAAATTATCTTAAATCCACAAAAAAAGTGTTTGGCTTGAATAACTGCTATGTAAAAAAACACAAAATAAGCAATATAAAACATAGGATATATAGTTTTAAATCTAGAAAAATAAAACTTTTTAATATCTGAAACTATCGTATGATTATAGAATAAAGTATAACCCGAAAGTAACAAAAAAACATAAACAAAACTATCAGAGCCAAACATCTCTATATTTTTCATAATTTGACAATTAGAGTAATGGACATAATGCATCAAAACAATAGCAAAGCAACTAAACACTCTAACAAAATCTAAACTATAAATCCTTTCTTTCATAACAAACAATTAAATTAAAATTATTTTCTAGTAATTCTTTTAAACCCAGAACACTCAATATAATTAAATTTTTCTCCAAGCTTATTTTCTAATTCATCAAAAATAAGATTCATACCCAAAGTATCACTAGCCATATGACCTGCTATAACGATATTCATATTGCATTCTTTAGCTTTTTTTAAATGATTCTCAGATAAATGCATTCCAACTATAGTCCCAATACCACTTTTGGCTAATTCTTCTATAGCAATAATAGGACCTTCCGTCCCACCTGTCATATCTACAAAAATTTTACCACAAGAACTATTTTTGTCACCAGATAAAATACAAGGAGCATTATTAGATGCTTTAGAAATTTTATATTCTTCTATATCCAACAAAATATCTAAAATATCTTTTAATTTTCTAGGAGATTTTTCTTTAAAAATTTTGTCCAAAAAAGATGTGACACAATTATCAGCTGGAGAATGAACCCCTAAAAATTGCAATTTTAACAATCTAGATGCATCAATAGCTCTAGAGTAATTGACAGGCAAAATTCCTCTCCCTACTATTCCTTGCCTTGAAGAAATAATTTTTTCGGCAACATTGATAGGAATCCCCATTTTATGCAAAATTTCTGTTTGCATATTCATAACATCAGAAAGTCCATTTAGCCCCATACCCTCAGGATGATGAGTAATAACTAAATCTATTTTTTCCCCTCTATTTTTTAGAGTATCACATAAAAGTAATTCTTGAGTTTCTATATCTATTCCAACAAAAATATTAGATATGTCATATTCTGATACAAAATTATATATCCTAGAATCTGGATAAGGATTTTTTAAACAAGAAATATCAAAATACTCTTTCTCTTTATCTGAAAGATTTTGATATTCCGTTTTTAACTCTTCTAATTCATTGTAAACAAAATCACGACCTCTAGGATCATTATCTATGCCTATTTCAATTAATGTATCAAAAATTTTTTTTATATTCATTTTTATACTCTTTTTTTCCTAACAAAATTCACTCTTTGATTTTTTTGCATTTTTCGTCTAAATTTTCTCTTTAACTCTTGATTTCTGATTTTCTTTTTAACACTTGGTGGCTCATAAAATTCTCTTTTTTTTATTTCTTGCAT
>ONXP01000083.1 GCA_900321865.1 uncultured Elusimicrobia bacterium | reverse complement strand
TATACAAATAAAAAACTATTAATTTTTTATATTAAATTAAATTTTCTAAACAATTATTACATTTAGACATCCTAAAAAATACAGGAGTACCACATTTTTTGCAAAAATATTCTGACTCATGTATATTTCCTATACATACATCACACAAAATTTTTTCATCCATTTCTAAAGCAGAAGAACAAATCAAACAATAATCAGGAAATAAAAGTTTTACAACAAATATTATTAACTTTTTAATTATATTAATATTTTTACTCTCTTATAACTAAAACATTTATTTTAGAAATAACATCTAGAAATAACTTAACATCTATACTATACATACCTAAAACTTTAATAGGCTCTTCTAAAATCACCATTTTTTTATCTATTTCTATTTTATTATTTTTTAAAGCATCTACAATATCCTGTGATGTAATTGAACCAAAAAGTCTATTTCCTTCACCAGTTTTAGCTGAAATAGTTATAGTCATTTTAGAAAGTTTTTCTGCTAAATTTTCTGCCTCTTTTTTTTGTTTTTTTAAACTTTTTTCTTCTGCTCTTTTCTTATTCTCATAAGATGCAATACTAGAAGAAGTAGCAACTAAAGCCTTATTCTCTTTTAATAAAAAATTTCTGGCATAACCAACACTGACTTCCTTTATTTCACCTTTTTTCCCTAAACCATCTATATTTGTCATTAAAATAACTTTCAATATAATTCCTCCACTATAAATCCTCGTTAAATTTTATCTAATCTAATCTACAATCTATGAATTTACAGGATTAGGTTTAATACTTTCTATCTTTTCTTTAGAATCTTTCTGGGCTTCATAATAATTCTTCTTAAGATTTCTAGACTTATAGTTAGTAGCAGTATATGGCATAAGAGCTAAATTTCTCATAACTTTTATTGCAGTAGCAACTTGTCTTTGATGCTTTGCACAATTACCAGTAATCTTCCCTGACATAATTTTGCCTTTATCCGTAACAAACTGTTCTAGTTTTTCTACATTTTTATAGTCTATCCAAACTACACCCTCACTACAAAATTTACAATATTTTTTTTTGAAAGATTTATATTTTCTTTTAAAGTTATCCTGTTTTGTTTCTACAGAATTTGAATTTACATTTTGATTATTTTTTACAATATCATTATTGTTATTGTTTTCCAAAATAAACTCCTTAAATTTAATTTAAAAAGGAATATCTTCCTCGTTAATATTCTCTTCTACATCCCAATTACTATCTTTTTTTAAATTTTGATTTTGCTCTTCGCTATTTTCAACTTGTTTATCCTGTTTTGACATAACTTGTATTCTATCAGCAACAACCTCTACCAAAGTCCTTTTTTCTCCTTTTGAAGTTTCATAACTTCTAGATTGCAATCTCCCATCAACACAAACCGCTGTCCCTTTTTTTACTCTAGTAGAAATGCTTTCCGCTAATTTCCCCCACAAAACTATTGGAATAAACGAAACTAATTCTTTCCATTCTGAAGTTTGTTGATCTTTGTATACTCTAGTCATTGCAATATTAAAAGAAACTACAGCTTGATTACTTTGAGTATATCTAAGCTCTAGATCTTTAGTTATTCTTCCAATCAACATAACCCTATTAACTTCTGGAATCCTTAAACTTTCTGCCATAAAACCCTCATCAATTATTTATTTCCTCTTTTGATTTATCTTCCAAATTTATTTTTCTATTTTTTTTCTTTCTAATAGAGAAATCTTTTTCTATTTTCATAAAATTATACCTTAAGACTAAATCGCTAATTCTAAAATGATTTTGTAATTCTAGTAAAAACTTTGGTTCTAAAAAAAATTTTAAAAAATAATAATTCCCCTCTAATTTTTTATTTACAGGATAAGCAAATTTTTTAAGTCCCCAAAAATCAATTTCTTCAACTTTCCCACCTTTTTCAGTTATTTTTGATTTTATATCATTATTAAAATCATTCATAACTTCTTGGTTAGCATCACCAGGTAATGCATAAATAAGCTCATAGCAATTCATAAAATTCCTCCTTGGACTAAAATAGGCTCTAAAATATAGAGCGAAAGTATGCGCTACTACTTATAAATAATTTATGGTATTATTTAAAAAAGTTTTTTCAATCTTTTTTTTTATCGTCAAAATTTTTATTCTCAAAAAAAGTTAAACAGATTTTTTGTTCCAAATCATAAACTAAATATCTTAGTTTTTTAAAATCACTAGATTGAATATGTTTAAAAATATTTGGATATTTAGAATATTCTTCCAAAACTCTAAAAGCTTCTTCAACCCTTTTAAAATTTGATATTATTATACTATAAAAATCTTTTCTATTTCCCTCTATAAAATTTTTTCCCAAATCTTTTTCAACATCTCTAAATGATAAAATCGAAAAATATTCCATATCTAATAATTTTGAAATTTTATGTCTTATTTCTCTCACAATTTTGAGATAAGGTTCATTTACTAAATAAAATCGAATATATTCTTCTATAACTCTCAAACCTTCTCTAGCTCTATTGATATTAACATCAAAAATTTTATAAATTTTTTCTTTTTCTTCCATAAATACCTCTTTAAATTATTTATATATTTTTAACTTTTAAATTTTTTTTATTAATTATCATTAATAATTTTTATTGTAAATTAATACAAAATAATATATATTTTTTTGCATAATGTATTGAATTTTTTATATTTTATACAAAGTTGGGAGATTTATATGCTAAACTGGGAAAAAAATAATGATTCCATTGGAACTATGAATAGAGGAGTTCCTTGTGAATCTGGGTTATG
>ONXP01000053.1 GCA_900321865.1 uncultured Elusimicrobia bacterium | reverse complement strand
AATTTAGATATTTGTCAAAATGCATACGATTCTGCAATGAATAAATTATTACAATCTAACAAAAGGGGTGAAACTTTGATAGGATTAGCAGATAATTTGAAAAATCTTGGAATTCGTACCAAAGAAACAATTTCTTTGCAAGAAAAAATAGTTTCAGAATCTATAGATGAGAATATTAAAAAATAATCTTTACAAATTATTTTCAAATTTATATTATAAAACATTATATTAAGATAAGGGGTTTTTATAATGACAATGACAAAAAGTGAAAAATCAGAAATAATAGAAAAGTTTGCGACTAAAAAAGGTGATACAGGTTCATCTAGTGTTCAAATTGCTCTTTTGACACATAGAATAAACTATCTAAACGAGCATTTTAAGGTTCATAAGAAAGATCATTCTTCTAGAAGGGGGCTTTTAAAGCTTGTTGGACAAAGAAGAAGTTTATTAAACTATTTAAAATCAAAAAATGAAACTTCATATAAAGAACTTATTTCAAAGCTTGGGATAAGGAAATAGCATGGGAGAAATAAAAAAGAGTATAAATTTAGCTTCTAGAGAACTTTCTTTTTCTACAGGTTTGGTAGCAAAGCAGGCTAATGGTAGTGTTTTGGCGAAATATGGAGATACTATGGTTTTGGCTACATTTGTTTATAAAGATTTGCCTATCGAAAGTCGAGGGGAAGATTTTTTATCATTGGTTGTGGATTATAGAGAAAGGACATATGCTGTTGGAAAAATTCCAGGTGGATTTTTTAAAAGGGAAGGGAAGCCTCGTGATTCAGAAATCTTAGCATCTAGAATTATAGATAGACCTATAAGGCCACTTTTTCTAGAAAATTTAAATAAAGATTTAGCATTAAATGTTTTAGTTTTGTCTTATGATAAAAAAAATAGTTCAGATATTTTGGGTGTCATTGCTTCATCTATGGCAATAACTTTAACTGGTATTCCGTTTTTGGGTCCAATTGGAGCAGTTAGAGTAGGCTATATTGATGGAAATTTTGTAATTAATCCTACCGACATTGATAGAGAAAAAAGCACTCTTGATTTAGTGGTTGTTGGAACGGAAGAAAAAATTACTATGATAGAGGGTAATTCTAGTGAGTTTCCTGAAGAAAAAATTTTGGAAGCTCTTACTTTAGCACATGAAGAAATTAAAAAAATCGTTTTATTCCAAAAAGAATTTGCTAAAGAAACAGGTAGCTCTAAACAAGAAATAGTTGAAACCGAAGAAGATTTATTTTTAGATAAGACATCTGATATTATTTATTTAGAAAAAAAAGATGAAATTAAAAATGATTTATTAGTTTTTGAAAAATTGAAGAGAGAAGAAAAATTATCTTTATTTAAAGAATCTTTAAAATTGCATTCCTGTTTTATTGATATTGACGAAGAAAAGAAAGATTCTACGGTTTCAAAGGTTTATGAAAAGTTAGTTGAGAGAGCTTTTAGAGAGCTTATAACAATAGATAAAAAAAGACCTGATGGAAGAGCATTGGACGAGATTCGGCCTATTAGTTGTTCTATAGGGGTATTGCCGGAGATAGTTCACGGGTCTAGTCTTTTTACCAGGGGTGAAACACAATCATTAGGAGTTGTGACTTTAGGCAGTTCTAAAGATGTACAGATTTTAGATGAACTTGAAGGAGAAAAAGAAAAAAGATTTATGCTTCATTATAATTTCCCTTCTTTTTCTGTTGGTGAGACCAAGGGATCAAAAGGTCCAGGTAGGAGAGAAATTGGACACGGTAATTTAGCTGAAAAGGCATTAGAAAAGGTTATTCCTAGTTATGAAGATTTTCCTTATACTATTAGAGTAGTTTCTGATATTTTAGAATCGAATGGATCTTCTTCACAAGCTAGTATTTGTTCTGGGTGTTTGGCACTGATGCATGCAGGAGTTCCTATAAAAGATATGGTTGCTGGAATTTCTATAGGTTTGGTTGATGATAAAACTTCTAAGACTTTATTGGTAGATATAGCTGGATTAGAGGATCATTTTGGTGATATGGATTTTAAAGTCGCTGGAACCAAAAATGGTATTAATACTATCCAGATGGATTTAAAAATAGATGGAATAACTTTAGATTTGATTCCAGAAATATTAAAATTAGCAAAAGAAGCCAGAATTAAAATTTTAGATATTATGAAACAAACAATCTCGTCACCTAATAGAGATATTTCGAAGTTTGCTCCTAGAGTTGAAAAAATGAAAATTGATAAAGATAAAATAAGATTAGTTATAGGTGCTGGTGGTCAAAATATAAAAAAAATAGTTGAAAAAACGAAAGCTGATATAGATATAAAGGATGATGGAACTATAGTAATTTCTGCGAATTCGTTAGATGCTTGTGAGGAAACAAAAAAAATAATATCTTTGTATACGGATGATATAAAAATAGGTGATATTTTTGATGTGAAGATAGTAAAAATAGTAAATTTTGGTGCATTTGCTGAAATTGTGCCAGGAAAAGAGGGTCTAATTCATATATCACAGTTAGATAATAAAAGAGTTCAAAAAGTAGAAGATGTCTTAAGCTTAGGTGATGTAGTGAAGGCTAAGGTTATAGAAATAGATAGATTAGGAAAAATTAATCTTTCTATTAAAGAATTAGGAAAAACTTTATGAGGAATTTTAACTTAGAAATAGGGAATTTAGCTGGTAGTATATGGAAGTATCTTGATGAATTTGGAAGTATTTCTACATTTCGTTTAAAAATGGTAATGGCTACTAGTAATGCTAATATATATTTGGCTTTAGGGTGGCTACTCAGAGAAAATAAAATAAAAATAGAAGCTCTAGATAAAGGTTATAAAGTTTCAAAATTGTAGATATTGATGATCTTTAAAAAATTTTTGAATTATAATATTGATTTATTTATTAGTTTAAGATATCTTTTTTCAAAAAATAAAAAAATTTTTAATTCAGTTTTTATAAATGTTTTGTCTGTTTTGGGCATAATGTTAGGAGTTGCTTCTGTGATAGTAACTCTTAGCATTATGAATGGATTTAAAAAAAACATCGTCGATAGAATTTTTGCAGCAAATTATCATTCTAGTTTTTTGTTCCCATCAAAAAGTATAGTTGATTATAAAAATTTTGAAAATAAATTGTCAAAAATAGAAGATGTAAAGTCTTTTAGTCCTTTTATAATCAAAAATGGAATCTTAAAAGTAAAAGATAAATCTTTTCCTATCATTTTAAAAGGTGTCAAAGAAAAAGAAATAGAAACTATTGATATAAAAAAATATATAAAAGCAGGGACTTTTGTTTCAAATACTCAAAAAAATTCTATAGTTTTAGGAAAAAAATTATTAGAAAGATTAGGGCTTTGGATAGGTGATGAGCTTATTTTTATATCGCCTAATTTTGAAAAAATAAATTTTCCGTTTATGCCTAGCATATACAAATTTGTAATTTCTGGAATTTTCGATACTGGGATTTATGAGTTTGATACTGGGTTTGCCTTTATAAATCTTGATTATGCGGATTATATTTTTGATATGCGTGGGAAAGTCGATGGTTATGGAATAAGGTTAAAAGATCCTTTTAAAACAAGAGAATTTTTGGAAAATGTTGTTAAGACTATGGATTTATTTTTTTATATTGAAACCTGGCAAGATGCAAATAGAACTCTTTTTTCTGCAATAAAATTAGAAAAACTTGTTATGGGAATTGTTTTATTTTTAATAATAATAGTTGCAAGTTTTGGAATAATATCTTCTCTTTTAATGCTTTCGATTGAAAAAACTAATGATATAGGAATTTTAAAAACTATTGGATTTAGAAAATTAGATATAATAAAAATTTTTTTGTATCAAAGTTCTATTATGTCTATTATAGGCATAATATTAGGAATAATATTATCAGGAATTGTTATTTTTGTTTTACGGAATTATGATTTTATAAAAATTCCTTCTGAAATATATTTTTCATCCAGAGTTCCTGTAGAATTTAGGATAATAGAAGGTATTTTTATAATTGTAATTACATTTTTAATATGCACTTTATCCTCAATTTATCCAGCATTAAAGGCATCAAATTCTAGTATTATAGATGCAGTAAGAGAAAATTAAAAGAATGAAAAATGTAAAATTTAAGATTTTATGCTTTATTTTATTTTTAAATAATTTTCCATATTTTTATACAAAATTAAATATTATGAATTCTGTAGAAATAGAATTTTGTCTAGTAAAAAAGATTTTTTGATGAAAGATTAAGAAAAAGTTTTAAAAGATATAGATGAAGCTACGAAAATTGTAGAAATTTATTCTAATTTTTATTCTGGAACTACATTGAAACATAAAGTTAGTACTTATAATTTTGGTTCTTTTAGTTTTTATAGTAAAAGTACAATAGAAATAAAAGAATACCTATCTATTTTTATTGATATAGAATCTAATAATTATTTTTTAGAGCTTTTTAAGAATACAAAAATTTTGTTCCATTTTATTTTAAGTTCTATAAAATCTAGTTATTTTTTG
This sequence comes from uncultured Elusimicrobia bacterium, assembly GCA_900321865.1. Taxonomy (GTDB): domain Bacteria; phylum RUG730; class RUG730; order RUG730; family RUG730; genus RUG730. The sequence continues at coordinate 9,842 of ONXP01000053.1, read as the reverse complement.
AATAGTGATTCATATAGATTTAATTATTTGATTATTAATATCAAAGGTCAGAATCATAAAAATTTTAAAATAAAAGGGGATATAAGAATGCGAATGAATAGTTTTGAGATTGAAAAAATTGATTCTTTTTTAGCTGATTTTAGTGGCATTACTTTTTCTTACAAAGAGAAAGAACACAATTTTATTGATATATGTGGTTTCCCAAGGTATGAGAATGTAATGTCTAATATTTTAGCTTACTTCTTTGATATTGAAGGACAGCATGGTTTTAAAGATTTGTGGTTAAAAAGTTTATTAGAAGTTTATGAAACTAAAGCTAATAAGACTTTAACCGATAAAGAATTGACAATTGAGAACATCGAACGTGAAAGCAGTGCAGGACAAAAAAGAATAGATTTATTTATTGTCACAAATAATGCTGTAATTGTAATTGAAAATAAAATATATGCAAGGCCAAATAATCCATTTGGAGAGTATCATAAAAAGGCAAAAAATAGTGAGGGTAATAAAACTATTGTCGAAATTTTATTAACAATAAAAAAAGAAGAAAATCAGCAAAAAGATGAATATAATTTTATAAATATTACTTATAAAGAGTTGTTTTCAAAGATTGAAAGCAACATTGGCGATTATATCCTGAATATTAATCATAAATGGTTTACATTTATGATCGAGTTTATTAAGAATATTTCAAATATATATGAGAGGGAGCATATGGTGATTAACAAGGCTTTACAAGAAAAATATATAGAAAAAAAATATGAAATTCAAAACTTTATAAATTTAATCTGTAATGATATTAATGCAAAGATTGAATATTTTGAACAAATAAATGATTATATCAAGGGAAAGGGCGAAGAAGGTACATACATTCATAATAACTTTAAGAATAAAGTTAAAGGACATTTTAGTTTGGTTAAGGAATTTAAAATTAGAGGTGATAAGAATAAGGTGATAGTATTTGAACCATATGTTCTGCGTGAAAAGCCTGAAGAAATAGTAATTGCAATATGGAATAGAGAAAATGAAAATTATGACTATAACGATGAAAAGAATGCATTAGAAAACTTAAAAAACTTAAAATATAAAATTACCACTAGTAATGAAATTGCTGATGCTGATTGGGGCAAATACATAATTCTTGATAAAAAACATTTTAGTGAAATTGATACTAATATAGAAGTTTTAGGCAATGAGTTTTACAAGATAATTTCAACATTGAAAGAACTTTATAATTCACAAGGTTTAGCATAAATATAATACATATCAATTTAATATAGTGAGGAGTTGAAATGAGAAAACTATTATTATTAAGGAAACACTGATTAATCAAGGTTTTAATATAAATAAATCAAAGAAGTTGAAAGTATTATTCTAAATTCTAATACAAAAAAAATTTAAATGATAAAGTAAATAAGTTTTTGATAATACATATTTAATTAATTATAAAATTCAAGATATTTTTATAGAGAACGAAGAACTTTTGAAATATTCTGATACAGAACAAATTTTTTGTGAATTTATAATAGAAATTGATTCATATAATAGTCAAAAAAGAACTTTTAATTATACATTTTTGCTTAACTTAAGATAAAGAATTATTGAAAAATATTTTAGAAAATAAAATTAAATAAAATTTATTTAGAAAATTAATTAGAAACTTTTGTATTAAACTATTAAAACTGTTAAAAAATTAAAAATTTACTTTTAAAATTATATATAATTCTAATCAGCTTTTTTAAACATATTACTATAAGAAAGTGAAATTCCAGTGTACCAATTATCAGCAGAAATATGAGGAGTTTTTAAAGCTGATCTATAATAGTTTATAAAAGGAGCTAAGGATAATTTATTAAACAATTTTACATCTAACCTGATTTCTGTCTCAAATTCATAATCTAGATCTGATATATTTTCTTTTTCTATTGACAAATATTTTCGAAATTTTAAAAAATTTGCAAATTTTATTCCTTCTTTTATGTCAAAAATCAGATTATATCCAGTTTCATAACCAGTTTTATTTGAATTTTTTTCATAAGTATAATCTTCTTCTAAGATATAGGCAAAATATAAATCTTTTATATATTTTCCCTCGAATGCTTTAATACCAAATTTTGATCTAAGAATCTTTTTTAAATTTTGGTCAGAATTAAATTCTGTTTCATATTCTATGCTGGCAAAAGGACCAGTTTCAAAACCACCTAAGACATTCTCAAAAAGCCAAGCTCTCAAAGTTAAATCTGTATTCAATAAAATTTTATCTACATTTTCAGTTTCATACTTTTCTAAATCTTTAGGCTTAATATATGTTTTTCCATATTCTGAAATAAGCGAATTAGACCAAAAGAATTTGTTAAAAAAATAATTGGTCATAAAATCTAATTTTCCCTGAATGTGCACCTCAGAATCTGTATTTAGTCTAGATGATGTAAAATTAGGATTAGAATTTTTTATTTCTGTGGAAGTAAAGTTTAAAGATAGTTGACGAAGATCTACTTCTAGCCCTTCTTTTTTGTCTTCAGCAAAAAGATTGATTAAAGCAAAATTAAAAAAAAATAAAAAAAATATAAAAAAATCTTTCATAAAACATAAAACCTTTAAAAAATATATAAAAATTGAAAAAAATGACAAATTTATTATAATTATAAAAATTTTTTGAATTTAGTAAATTTTTATTTATTTTAAGGAATTTTTTTGTGAACGGAGAAAATCGAAAAGTTTTTTTTACTCAGAAAGGTATTGGGGATACACTAATGCTTCAGGGAGCGATGGAGAATATCTATAACATTACAAAGGAAAAACAAATAGTTTGCCTTACAACAGAAGTAAATAAAATCATTTTTAAAAATAATCCTTATGTAGAAATTTTAGATTTTAAATTAAAAGACAAAACAATCGAAAGGTCTATAAAATTACTTAAAAGAAAAGGTCTTGACTTAATTTGGCTTGATTATTACGATTTGTTTTATTCAGACAGTAATGATTTAAAAATATCTTTTTCAAAAATTCCTGTGATAGCTGAGTTTGTTAGGCAGGCTGGGGTTTCTGGAGAAGTAGAATTAAAGCCAAAAATATATTTGACAGATGAAGAAAAAAAATTTGGAAAATTCTTTGATAAAAATCAAATAGCTATTATGTCAGAAGGGTTATCTATTTTTAAAAGATATCCATTTTTAAAATTTCAAGAAATACTTGATAGATTAAAATCTCGTTTTAATTTTGTTCAAATTGGTAATGGAACTGATAAAAAATTAGATGGAGCTCTGGATCTTCGAGGAAAATATTCTATAAGAGAGGTCGCCAGCATTTTGTATAATTCTGATCTTTTTGTTGGAGAAGTTGGAGCTCTTATGCATTTAGCAAGGGCTGTGGATACCAGAGCTGTAATAGCATACACTAAACATGAGCCTCCTTATTTGTATGAGTATATAGCAAATAAAAATGTTTTTTCTAAATATGAATGTGATTTATGTTTAAAAAATAAAGTTTTGCCTTACATAACAGAAAAATCTTATTGCCCGAAAAATTTTAATTGTATAAAAACTGTTGAAACAGAAGATATGATAAAAATGATAAATATTTGTATGGAAGAAGAGCTTAAAAATAAAAATTTAGAAACAAAAAAAGTTTTTGTTAAAAAATCTGAGAAAGAAAATACTGTAAAAAGTTATTTTTTTTCTTTGCAAGCGATATCGACTGTTATAATTAATTTTTATTTATTTTCTTTAATTTTAGTTTTAAGCATACACAATTATAAAAACGAAAAAATAAAATTCAAACTTTTCAATTTTTTTACTATTTTAAAAATAAAAAATAAATTAAAAAACCTTAAAAAGTATTATTTGTTCAATTTTTTGCCTATATTTAGTATTAAAAATGGATTGGTAAAATTTTTTTGTGTTTTGCCAATATTGAAAATTAAATATTAGGACGATTTATGAAAAGCGAATTGTATCAAAGGGTTTTATATATTGCTAAAAAAAATGGTCAAAAAAAAATTTATTTTACATCCGGCGGAATAGGAGATGGATTAGCTTTTAGTGGGGCGATTGAAAATTTTAAGAGAAACAATAATATTTTAGGTAAAATATTAATAAATCATAAACAAAAAGAACTTTTTTATAATAATCCTAATGTGGAATTTATAGATTTTGGGTTTTATGTAAAAACATATCTGGAAAAAACTAAAAATTTAATTTTAGACTTAAAAAATATAGGGTTAGATTTAATATTTTTAGATTATAAAACTATCGTAAAATTATACGATGAAAAATATTTTGGATATCCTAATAGTCATATTATAACAGAACTAGCTAAAAAAATGGTAATATCCGGGGAAATAGAATTAAAGCCAAAAATATATTTGACAGATGAAGAAAAAAGTTTTGGGAAATTTTTTGAAACCAAGCAAATAGCTATTATTTCAGGGTCAGAGGACGAGACTAAAAATTATGGTTATAAAAATTTTCAAGAAATAGTTGACAGCTTAAAATCTCGTTTTAATTTTGTTCAAATTGGAAAAAGAACTGATAAAAAGTTAGACGGAGCAATGGATCTCAGAGGAAAATATTCTATAAGAGAGGTCGCCAGTATTTTGTATAATTCCGATCTTTTTGTTGGAGAAATAGGAGGGCTGATGCATTTAGCAAGGGCTGTGGATACCAGAGCTGTAATAGCTTATTCTACTCATGAGCCTAAAAATCTTGCATATTATTCTTGCAATAAAAATATATTTTCTGATTATGAATGCAAAGAATGCTTTGTAGGGGAAAATTCTGTTGAAGTATATTGTAAACATAATTTTAATTGTATGAAAGAAATCAAAACAAATAAAATGATTTCTGCAATAGAAGATTTTATGAAAGATAACAAAAAAGCTGATGAAATAGAAACAGTTTATTTAAAAAAAGAAAATTCTAAAGTTTTAGATCCTGTAGAGATTTTAGAAAAAAATTTTTATCAGAAAAAAATAATTTTTTTAGGTTTGACTATCTTCAAAATAAAAGTCAAGGTTTTTATTGAAAAAAAGTATTATCTATTTGGTTTTATTAATATAATGAAAATTATAAAAAAATTGAATCATAAAAAGATTTATATTTTTAATATTTTGTTTTTTGATCTTATTATTTTTGAAGAATATAAAATTTTATATTTATTTAAGTTTATTCCGTTATTAAAAATTCAAAAATTTAGAAGAGGCTATAATGTATGAGATATTCTAGAGCTTTTATAAAAACTAAGAAAAAAACTAAAACTAATTCTGACACTCTTGAAAAAAAGAGTTTAGAACTAGTTAGTTATGATTATATGATAAGGACAGGAATGATAAAAAAATTAGCTTCTGGAATATATGAGTGGCTTCCTTTGGGTTTTAAAATTTTAAAAAAAGTTGAAAATATCATAAGGGAAGAAATGGATAAAGCGAAAGCTTTGGAAGTTTTGCTTCCTGCGATTCAACCAAAAGAACTTTGGGAAAAAAGTAAAAGATGGAATAAATACGGAAAAGAATTGGTTAGGATACAGGATAGAAATGGTAGAGATTTTTGTCTAGGGCCAACACACGAGGAAGTTATAACGGATTTAATTGCCACAGAATCTGATTCTTATAAGGATTTGCCTGTAATTTTATATCAAATTCAAACGAAATTTCGTGATGAGATTAGGCCAAGGTTTGGAGTAATGAGAGCGAGAGAATTTTTGATGAAAGATGCATATAGTTTTGACAAAGATGACGAAGGTGCAAATGATACTTATAAAAAAATGCATAAAGTATACACGAATATTTTTGATAGATTTGGCTTAAAATATACTGTTGTTGAGGCTGATAGTGGCAGTATTGGTGGAAATTTTTCACATGAATTTGTTGTAATCTCAAATTCTGGAGAAAGTGAAATATGTGTGTGCAAAAAATGTTTTTATTCTGCAAATTTAGAAAAAGCAAAAATTTTTAATTTTTCTCCAGAAGATGAAGCAGAAAAAGAATTGGAAATTGTTGAAACAAAGGATCAAAAGTCTATTTCTGATATTTCCAAATTTTTATCTATAAAAGAATCAAAAATTATAAAATCTCTTATTTATATAGCGGATGGGGTTCCTATTATAGTTCTTGTTAGAGGGGACAGAGATATAAATGAGTTTAAATTAATTAATGTTTTAAAATGTAATGAACTTCGCCTATCTTTAGACGAAGAAATTATAAAATTAGGATTAGAAATAGGTTATATTGGGCCAATTGGAATTAAAAATATTAAGATAATTGCTGATAACAGTATAAAAGATTTGAAAAATTTTGTTATTGGAGCTAATAAAAAAGATTTTCATTATATTAATGCTAATTTTGGCCGTGATGTGTTTTTATCTGATGAGCAATTTTTTGATTTATCTTTGGCAAAAATAGGAGATAAATGTTATAAATGTGGTGGTGAATTGACTTTTTCTAGAGGTATAGAAGTAGGTCATATTTTTAAACTGGGAACCAAATATTCTAAAGCCCTAGGTGCTAGTTATTTAGATGAAAATTCTAATAAAAAAGATATAATTATGGGTTGTTATGGTATAGGAGTTTCCAGAGTGGTTGCTGCATGCATAGAGCAAAAACTTACAGAAAAAAAAATGTCTTGGCCTATTTCTATTTCACCATACGAGGTAGAAATAATTTGTCTGGATGTAAAAAATGAAGAGTTATTAAAATTTTCTAATGAATTGTATGAGAATATTAATAAAAAATATGATACATTGTTTGATGACAGAAAAGAAAGGCCTGGTGTAAAATTTAATGATGCGGATCTTTTAGGAATTCCTGTAGTAATCGTTGTTGGAAAAAAATTTTTAGAATCTTCGGAATTAGAAATAAAAATAAATCAAACAGACGAAGTTTTTTACAAAAATAAAAATGAAATTTTTGATTTTATAAGCGAAATTATAAAAAAATTATAAAGTTTTGTAGGTATTTTATGGATAATAAATCTTTGGTATCAATAATAGTCGGAAGCGATTCTGATCTCAGTTGTATGCAATATGCTTCAAAAAAACTTTTGGAATTTGGAATAAAACACGATATTAATATATCTTCGGCTCATAGAAATTTAGAAACTACGATTAGTTTAATAAAAGAAAAAGAAAAAAATGGAATTTTAGTTTTTATAATAGGGGCTGGGATGGCGGCTCATTTGGCTGGAGTTGTGGCAGGAATTACAGCATTGCCTGTTATAGCTGTTCCTATGACTGGCGGAGAAATAAAAGGCCTGGATGCTATGCTTTCTACTATCAATATGCCTGGTGGGGTGCCAGTAGCTACTATGTCTATGGGTAAAAGTGGAGCTATAAATTCTGCTATTTTTGCAGTAAAAATTCTTTCTATAAAATTTCCAGAGATAAAAACTAAAATTTTAGATTTCAAAAAAGATTTAGAAAACAGTGTTTTAGAAAAAGATGAAAATCTTAATAATATTGGATTAGATGAATATATTAGGATGACAAAATAAATGTTTACAGTATGTATGACAGGTAGAACAAATGTTGGGAAATCTAGCATTTTTAATAGAATTGTAAAAAATAAAAAAGCCTTGGTCTCTAAAAATCCCAATCTAACTCGCGATAGAAATTATGGGGTTTGTGAATTAAAAGACAAAAAATTTTATTTTGTTGATACTGGTGGGATTAATCAGGCTATAATTGGTAAAAAGTCAGATTTTGAAACAGATTGGATAGTAAAAAATGTTGTTTTAGGGTTGGAAAAAGCCGATCTTATTTTGTTTATTGTTGATGGTATAGAAGGCTTAAATCCATTAGATCAAATTATATTAAAATGGCTAAGAATAAACTTTAAAAACAAAAAAATTTTTTTAGTTATAAATAAAGTTGATAATTTTTCTGATTATAGCATTTCTAATGATTTTTATAAGCTGGGAATAGATACTATTATTAGAGTTTCTGCACTTCATAATTTAGGTTTTCCAGACCTTTTAGAAAAAATAAAATTATGCATTCCAGATGAGTTAGAGGAAAATTCTGATAAGTTTAGCGATAGTGATATAAAAATAGCTCTTGTAGGAAAGCCTAATGTTGGGAAATCTAGTTTATTAAATAAAATTTTAGGTGAAGATAGAGTTTTGGTAAGCGATATTCCTGGGACAACCAGAGATGCAATTGATACATTTTTTGAAAAGGATGGTATAAAGTACACATTTATAGACACGGCAGGAATAAAAAGAAATGCCAAAAAAAAAGATTTCGATGAAATTTCTATAAAAGCTACGGACGAGGCAATAAAAAGAAGCGATGTTGCTTTATTATTGATGGATGCAAGTGTTGGGATAAATAGTATAGATCTTAGAATTATGGGAATGATAAACGAATATTTTAAAGCCTCGATAATTGTCATAAATAAAATTGATTTAATAGAACAAAAAGATTTATTTATAAAAAAAATTTTAAATGACCGAAAAAGGATCTTTCCTTTTTTGCTCCATTCCCCAATAATTTTTATATCAGCAAAGGAAAATATTAGAGTTTATAAAATTTTTGATTTAATAAATAGTGTTTATAAAGAATATAATAAAAGAATATTGGATAAAGAAATTTCTGAAATTTTTAGAGAATGTTATAATAAAAAATACCCGCCTCGTGGCAAAAAAAAATATCCAATAGTGATTCTTGGAGGGAAACAATTAGGCACAAGGCCTCCGACATTTTATGTAAAGCTTAATTCTCTTGGAGAAATTAATTCAGCTTATAAAAGATTTTTAGAAAATAGTTTGAGGGAAAAATATAGTTTTTTGGGGACACCTATTAAAATTTTAACAGATATAAAGGAATAAATTTTGGAAAAAATTAAAGTATTAGTGGTGGATGATGAAAAAAATATTTTAACTCTTTTAAAAGATACTTTGGAAAAAGATAACTTTAGTGTATTTTTAGCACAGAATTTAGATTTCGCTAAAAATATTTTAGAAACAGAAAATATTGATTGTGTGGTTTTAGATGTAGAAATAGGTAAGGACAATGGAATTAATTTTTGTAGAGATCTTAGAAAAAATGAAAAAATGAAAAATATTTCGATTATTATTATAACCGCAAAGTTTATAGATTCTAAATATGTTGTAAAAGGTTTAGAATTTGGAGCTGATGATTATATAGTTAAGCCTTTTAAAATAGAAATTTTAATTGCTAGAATTAATGCTATTCTTCGAAGAAAGAAAAATTTTACAAAAAATTTGTTAAATAAAACAGATATAAAGCTTGGACATTTTGAGATAAAGTATTCAGAATTTAAAATTTACTTAGATGGTAGAGATTTAAATCTAACTAAAAAAGAATTTGATATTTTATCTTTTTTGATTGAAAGAGAAGGAATAGTTATAGAGAGAGGAATTTTGATGAGCCAAATTTGGGGAGAAGGTTTTTATATAACAGATAAAACTCTTGGGAAACATATAGAACATATTAGAAATAAGTTGAATATTTTTAGTATTTGCTTGGAAACAGTTCAAGGTATTGGCTATAAATTTGTGTCAAAAATATGATTTTTAAAAAAACATTTATAGAATTTTTAAGTTTTATAAAAAAGGGTAATATTTTTGAGCTGGCTATTGGGATAATTATAGGGGCAGCTTTTCAATCTATAGTTTTATCTCTAGTAAACGATATCATTTCGCCTAGTCTAGGCTTGATTATAAAAGTAGATTTTAATTATTTGTCAATAAAAATTAATAATGTAGATATCAAATACGGGGCTTTCCTAACTAAAATTATTTATTTTTTTTGTTTGTCTATAATAGTATTTTTGATGCTAAAAATTATTACTAAAGTTAGTCTTATCAAAAATAAAAATGATAAAGTTT
>ONXP01000055.1 GCA_900321865.1 uncultured Elusimicrobia bacterium | reverse complement strand
TTCTAATTTATTTTTTGCAGATAAAAGAGCATCATTAGAAGAATCTAACAAAGTAAAATCTATATAGTTTGAAATTTCTTCTTTTTTTAACAACTCTTGTATTTCTAAACAAGGACCACAGGCTATGCTCGCTATTTTTATTCTATCTTTTTTTTCTAAAACTTTTTTTCCAATAGTTTTAATTTTTCCTAACATATAAGGGATTCTATTTCTATTAGCTTGAGCCACCGGAATTTCTAAAGTATATTTATCTAAAATTTTGGCAAAAAGACTCTCACCCCTAGGAATATTAGCATATATCATATTCATCATCTCATAATCTCCAGCATAACCTAGTGGCTTATAATAAATTCTATTTATAAATGGGGACAGAAATAAGTATTCATTTAATTCATTTTGAAAATATGTCAAATATTTTTTATATATTTCATCTTTTACATCTATATTTTTAACCAGATCATTGATTTTATAAAGATGTTTAGTTATATCATCAAAAAATTCTTTTTCTAATAAATTTAAAGCATCATTCAAGATTTTTTGTTTTATAACTTGATCTTCATCTTTTATACTTTTTTCAAAATCATCTAAAAATTTTTTTAAAATCCTAAGTTTATAAGATAATTCACTAACTTCATGTATATATTCTTTAGAAATATCATACATTCCAGAAACTTCTTTTTTTATTTTATTTATAACGAAATCTAATCTATTTACATTACTAACATCTAAAATTTTATTAATAGGAATATCTCCTGCTTTAATAAAAACTCTAATTTCTATATCATTAATTTTATTTATTACTTCTATTATTTCTGCATTCCCACTATAAAATTTTTCTTCACCTATGTATATACTAAAATCTTTCAAAATATCACCTTTACTAAAAATATATCTTGATCTTTTTAGTAAAATTAATGCTCCGCTTTTTGAAAAATTAATTAATTCCGCTCTATTAATTTCATCATTAAAAATAAAAAAAACCTTGCTGGTCATATTTTTAATAGTATTAATCGAAAATCTTTTTTGCCTTTTTCTAAGAATATTTTTTAAATCATTTTTATATTCCAAAAATTTACATTTTATTTTATGTTTTATTATGCCTTCATCTTCAATGCTTTCTTTCCCTTCTACTTCTATCTTTGACATCAAAAATTCTCTTTCTCTATCAAAGATTTTAATGTCATTTAAAATAACTCCTTTTTCAAAAAACCCTTCGTTTTCTAACATAGAAAAAGAAAAACCTTCTTCTGTAATCTCATCTAATTGCTTAACTAAAATAACATCCTTCGGAAAAGTTAGTCTGATCTCGATTGTTAAATTTTCAATCTTTTGATTTAATAATTCATCTACATTAGTAATAGAAAGATTATCAAAATCCATGAAGACCCTCCAAATATTTTTTTATCTATATAAATAGATCTTTAGTATATCCATAAGATGCTAACCTAGAACAAAAAAGTGCATGAATATCTTCATTTTCTTTAATAGACAAATTTAAAACATCTCTATAAACTTCACTGTCTTCCATACAAAAATATATAAAAGCATTAGAATCTTTTGCTTTTATTAGAGAAACTATTTTTTTATAAATTTCAATTCTCGTTTTTTTATAATATCTTTCTTTTTTATCTAAACCTTTTATAAACTCACCTTTTAAAACCAACGAATCTTTGTTTTTTAATTCTATTATTGGCCTTAATTTAGGATTAAACCTAAATGTCCCAAGACTAATCCAAATAATATTTTTTTTATCAATGTTTTTATAAATTTCACTTATAACGAAACTATAATCTTCTAAATATCCATCATAATAAACTATTGGATCAAAATGCAAAGCTATAAAAAAATCTTTTTTGGAACATTCTTTCATAGCCTCTAATCTTTCATAAAAATTTGAAGTAAATTTTTCTTCATTATCAGTTATTTTTAAGGAATTAACTGACCAGCCAATAACTTCTTTATGAGAAGGGATTATATTTAAAATATTAGCAATATTATTACTTTTCGTTTTATATTCTATCAAATAATTATTGTATTTTCCAGATAAATAATTGCTTATTGTAGCAGTATAATTCAAATATTCATCTAAAAATAAAGAATCTGCATATTCTCCAAAACCTATTCTAAAAAGTTTTTTTTCATCACTTTTTAATAATTCGTCAAATTCATTAAATAATTTGTCAAAATTTAAATAAAATATCGTCGCAGAAATATTTTGATATTCCTGCAGGTAGCAATAAGAACAATCATATAAACATCCTACAGCTAGCTCCACAACATAATAATTACACCCTAAATAATTAGGAGTACAAGGACATTTTTTTATAAATTTTCCATTTTGATTAGCAAATATTATTGTTTTTTTAGGATTTAAATTTTTTTTAAAAGCCAGTTTAGCATTAAGATTATTTACAAAAATATTTAAATCCTCGTCAAAATATATAATATTAAATTTAGGTAAATCAATTTTTGATAAAAACTTTTGAAGGATTACACTTTCTTTTAAAGAGCTTTGAATATAAATATCTTTAAAATTTACTTTCATAAATAATTATTCCCAAATTTTTATTTCTAGTTCTAAATTTACATTAAATTTTTCGTATATTTTAGTTTTTACAAAATTAATTAAAGCTAAAAAATCATTAAAAGTAATATTTTTATCTTTATCGGATACAAAAAAATTCGCATGCTTTTCAGAAACAAAAACATTTCCTATTTTATAATGTTTCATTCCTATAAAATCTATCAAATGTCCGGCAGAAAGTGAATTTTTTGGATTTTTAAATACACATCCTAAACTTTTATAATCATACGGCTGAGAAGCTATTTTTTCAGAAAAAAATTTTTTATACAACATAATAGCATCATTATTGTACAAAAAATTACCAAATTCTACTTTATAAATTATAAAATTAAAACTATTCGCAAAAAAATTTTTTCTATAGCCAAAATATTGATCAATATTTTCTTTTATGTCAATAATTTTTTCATTTCCAAAAAAATCTAACAAAAAAATCTTTTTTACAAAATTTGAAATTTCACCATATTTTGTCCCAGCATTTCCAAAAACTGCTCCACCAATAGTTCCTGGGATTCCCGCTAAAACTTCCATTCCTGACAGTTTATTTATTAAAAGCTTTGTGATAAAGGCTTGTAAAATAACTCCAGAATATGCAAAAAAAAGCTCATTTTTTTTATCAATTTTAAAAAACTTAAAATCTCCAGATAATTTTATTACTACCAAATCTAAATTATAATTATCGTTTATTAAAAGATTTGTCCCAGAACCCAAAATTCTTATTTTTGATTTATCTTCTATTCTAATATTTCGCAACAAATTTTTTAGTTCATCCAAGGTTTCTACTATATAAAAATTTTTCACATAAACTAAATTTTTTAAAGCAATATACTCTCTAAGACAGTAATTTTCAAAATGTTTCATTTTTTATATTATCATCATACTATCACCATAACTATAAAATCGATATTTTTTAGTTATAGCTTCATCATAAATTTTATGAAAAATTGAAAAAGCTTTTTGCAAAAAATTCACTTCCCCATTTATTTTTAATTTATGAGACAAAAAAGCTATCATTAAAATAAGAGGGGTAGCTTTTGGAACATGAAAATTTGTGATAAGCCTATCAATATGAAATTCATGTGATGGATATATAAAAATATCAGCACTCCCTTCTTTTTGTTTATTTAAAAAAAAACTTTCTATAGTTCTAGTCGTCGTAGTCCCTACGGAAGTTATTTTTGAATTTTTATCCAACAAAATTTTAACCAAATCGTCAGATATAAAATATCTCTCTGATAACATTTTATGCTCTAAAATATTGTCCGTTTTTATAGGTCTAAAGGTTCCTATCCCGACATGAAGAGTTAATTTTTCTATTTTTACCCCTTTAGCCTTTAATTTTTCTAAAATTTCACCAGTAAAATGAAGCCCTGCCGTAGGACATGCAATAGAACCTGGATTTTTTGCATAAACAGTTTGATATCTAGTTTTATCAAATAAATCTATTTCCAAAAAATCTTGTTTTCTTTTTATATATGGAGGAAGTGGCATTTTCCCAAAATTATCTAAATATTCTACCAATTTTATTTTATTAATATAAAATCTAAAAATACCGTTTAAATTATCCACAGTTCTCTTTAAAAATTCGACCTTTATATCATTAAAATAAAAAATATCTCCAGTTTTAAACTTAGACAATTTAGTCAAAACACTATAGTCCGTAAAATCTTTTCCAGTTTTTATTTCTTCGACTAAAAGCAATTCCCTTTTATGCCCTTCTTTAGAATTTACTAAAATTTTTACTGGAATAACCTTAGAATTATTTAAAATTATATAATCATCTTTATCAAAAAAATCAACTATATCAAAAAAATGTTTATGAAAAATTTTATCACTAAAAGTATCGTAAACTAAAAATTTTGATTCTTCTCTATTTTTTAAGGGTTTTTGTGCTATAAGCGAACTATCTAAATCAAAATCATAATTTTTTAAATCTTTAATAAAATCTAAATTTAGCTCGTCCATTTATCTATTTTAACTCCATTAAAATAATATTTTATTATTTTTTTATAAGAATGGCCTTTTTCTGCTAATCCTTTGGCTCCATACTGGCACATTCCAACAGCATGTCCATAGCCTCTTCCTTCTAAAAGCACTCCATCTTTTTTGTCAATAATTTTAAAGTTTGAACTTTTTAAAATATTATCAAACATACTTCGAAATTTTGCCGAAGGAATATCAAAGCTTCCTTTATCGGTTATCACTGTTAATTCCCTAGTTCTTCCAGCCTTTGAAAACGATTTTATTTTTATTTTTTTTATTTTATTAAAATTATAATTATTTTTATTAAATTTATCTTTTATATCATTAAAAGATATAAATTTTTTCCAAATATAATGAGGCGATTCTTTACAATAATTACATCTCACTCCTACAATATAATCTAAAAAATTTCCCCAAACAGCTTTAGAACTATCAGTATGTCCACCACATGTGCTATGATAAAAAATATCAGCTATTTTATCATCATAAAGTACAACCTCGCCAATAGTAGAAAAGGTTGCCTCTATTCCTTTTTTGTTTCT
>ONXP01000079.1 GCA_900321865.1 uncultured Elusimicrobia bacterium | reverse complement strand
TTATCTATAACTTTTCTTTCAAATCCGACAATATCTACCTCTGACTCTATCCCAAAAATAGCATCAACAATTAATGCATCTTCATGCAATTTTATTTTTGAAAGATCTTTTTCTGAAAGTATTGGAAAAATATCTACAATGTTTAATTTTTTTAAAATTCTAAAATTTAATTCTGTGTCAGGTAAAAAATTAGATACTCCTCCAACTATGTAGACTGTAATATTAGTATTTAATGCATTAGCCAGATGCCTTGCTGCAACTAACCCATAACCTCCATTTTCTCCGTATCCACAAAAAAATATCAAATCTCTAAGAGGATGTTTTTTATTATCAAAATATTTTGATTTAATTTTTTCTGCTATACTTCTGCCTATATTTTCCATAAGTATTATAGAAGGGAATCCTATAGTATCAGTAAAAAATTCGAAATAATTTATATAATCTTCTTTCGTAAGTAAAATTTTTTGCATTTTTCTCTCCTAAACTTTTAAAAATCTGCTACCAGGTTTTTCTAATGGAATATTTTTTTTACACATAGGACAATTTTCTTTAGAATAACTTTTTATGTCCAAAGATAATAAGGAAACATATGGAATTTTAAAGTCTAAATTTCCATCACTTCTATCAACTATCGAAGCACAAATAACAGTTTTAGCTTCGTATTGTGATACAAGCTCTATTACTTCTTTAGTCGATTTCCCAGTGGTAAAAACATCTTCTACAATGACTATTTTTGACCCTTTTTCTATATTAAAACCTCTTCTAAGAATCATTTTACCATCAACTCTCTCTGAAAATAAAAAATTTACTCCAAGAGCTTTGGCTACTTCATGTCCTATTATAACTCCTCCCATGCTAGGGGAGACAACTAAATTATAATCATTTGTTATCAAATTTATTTTTTCTTTTAACATTTTAGCTAAAAATTCTGCATATTTTGGGTCTTTTAAGACTAAGGCTGATTGCATATAATATTTACTGTGCAAACCGCTAGACAATAAAAAATGTCCATTTAATAAAGCATTTGATTCAATAAATTTTTGTTTAATATCTACCATTTTTACTCTCTTTTTTATTGACAAAATATTTTTTTTAAAATAATATAAACAGATATCGGCGGAGTAGCTCAGTTGGTTAGAGCAGCGGAATCATAATCCGTTTGTCGGGGGTTCAAATCCCTCCTCCGCTATTTTTTATTTCTTTTTCATTTTCATAAAGAAAAAATCTATTTTTTAAATAATAATTTATTGTTTTAGAAATGTTATTTTTGATCTTATAATTGTATATAAAATTTAAAAAATTTTTTCTAATACACAAAAATATATCATATTTAAACAAATCTTTTAAAATCATTTTCTAAAAAAAATTCCTATGAAGTTAGTAAAATAAAATTTGTATTTAAATAAAAACATAATACAAGAAAAAAAATATTTTTTATTTCAAAAATTTCTTCAATCTGAGATAAGCATCATAAAATCTATTAATATGTGTGCAAAGTGAAATTCTAACATATTCATCGCCGTATTCTCCAAAACTAATACCTGGTGTCATAACTATGCCTGTTTCCTTTATCAATTTTTTAGTAAATTCTAATGAGCCTAAACTAATAAATTTTTCTGGAATTTTTGCCCAGAGATACATAGTGGCTAAAGGCTTTTTTATATGCCAATTAATTTTTTCTAAATATTTTATAAATTTATCCCTTCGGTGAGCATATTGTTTGCAATTTTCTTCTACATATTTTTGGCTAGATGTTAGTGCAACCGCTCCTGCTAACTGAATAGCCGTAAAAACTCCATAATCTAAATAGCTTTTAAATTTTTCTAAATATTTTAAAATATCACTATTCCCTACGACAAATCCTATTCTCCAACCTGCCATATTGTATGTTTTTGAAAGTGAATGAAATTCTACCCCGACATCTTTCGCACCTTCTACCTCCAAAAAAGAAGGAGCAACATATCCATCAAAAGATATCTCAGAATATGCATTATCATGACAGATTATTATTTCATATTTTTTTGCAAATTTAATAACTTCTTTAAAAAAATTTTTATCTTTTATAACAGCAGTTGTGGGATTATTAGGATAATTTAAAAACATTATTTTAGCTTTTCTTGCGACTTCTTCTGGAATTTTATCAAGTTCTGGGAGATAATCATTTTTTTCTGTAATCGGCATGCTGTATGGAATCCCTCCTGCCAAATATATGCCATTTAAATGAACAGGATATGCTGGGTTAGTGGTGAGTGCATAATCTAAAGGATCTAAAAATGACATACATAAATGAGCTAGACCTTCCTTTGAACCAATAAGAGCTAAAACTTCTGTTTCTGGATCTAACGAGACATCAAATCTTTTTTTATACCATTTGCTAATAGCTTCCCTGAACTTTGGCATACCTTTTGCCTGTGGATATCTGTGAGTATTAGGGTGATAAACAACAGAATCACAGAGCCTATTTACGATATGGCTAGGTGTAGGAAGATCCGGATTTCCCATACCTAAATCTATGACATCTAGCTTTTTTTCGTAAGCTTCTTTTTTTAGATCGTTAATTATTGTAAATATATATCTAGGTAAATTTTGAATTTTTTTAGAAGGGGTAAAAATCATTGTATTTAAACCTCAAACAAAAATTTATAAATTTTAGCATAGTTTTTGTAAAAAGTCTAATGAAAAATTTTTTAAATAGATTAAAAAATTTTTTATAGTAAAATATAAAAATTATGAAAAACTTAAAAAAAATATTTTTTTTTATTTTATCGTTTTGTTTATTTTCTGATTTATTTGCTAAAAATATTAATCTCGATGTTTGGGTAAAGGAAAATATAAAATGTTTTTTTAGTGAAATTTTAGAAGAAAAATTGTCAAAAAACTGTAAAAATTTTAATAAAGAGAAAAAAAAATTCAAAATAAATGATTTACGAGCCTTAGGTAATCATATTATTTTTCTAAAAACTTTAGCAACTTCTAAAAAAATTTCATCTACAAAATATGAATTTTTAGAAAAAGATTTAGAAAATTCAGCTGATTTAGCTGGGTTTTTATCTGGAATTATTTTATATAATTTGCATTTATATGAAAAATCTAACGAAATTTTTAAAAAAATTAATTTGAATTCTGAGTATAAAAGTTTTTATTTAGAAAAATTGAAAAATTTTTATATGGCAAATTCTTATATAATTTTGCAAAATGACGAAAAAGTAATTGAAAAATTAGAAAAATTAATAAATTTAGAGGAAAATATAAATTATAAATGTTTTTTCGTTGTAAATTTAATTAAATTTTTGAAATTTAAAAATGATGATTTTTTTGTAGAAATATTAGAAAAAAATATAAAAAAACTAAGAAATCCTTTATTAAAAAATGAAATAGATTTTTTATTGGGAATAAAAAGTTTAAGAAAAAAAGAAGAGAAAAAAGCAGAATATTTTTTTTCAAAAATTGATTTTAAAAGTTTTGATAAAATTAAAAAGAATAATGAAAAATTTGAAAATTATTTTTTAGATTGTCCGGATTTTTTGGAAATTTTTGAAAATAATAAAAAGGGTTTAAATCTAAAAGAAATATTTTCTAATGAAAAAATTTTGCGATTTTATAAAAATGAAAAGAAAAAAGCTAATTTTTCAAAATTAAATGGAAATAAGAATTTAGAAATTTCAAAGATTAATTTTTTATACGATTTGCTTATTACAATGAATAATTTGAAAAATTATAAAGATTTTCTAAAGTATTACAAAATTTACAAAACTTTGTATAAAGATTTAGAAAATGTAAAAGATGAAAATTTAGTATTTAAATTTAATGAAATAACGAATGAGTTTTCTAAAATTTTGTTAAAATTCAAAAAATATGATGAAATAAAAAATTTATTTGAAAAAAATAAAGATTTGCCAAAAGAATTTAAAATAAACGATATTTTTTATGAAAAAATAGAATTTTATAAAATTATTAATCCAGATTTTGTAAAAGATATTTATGACTTTTTCCTGAAAAAAGATATTTCAAATATTTATAATTTATTGGAAAAATATTTTTTATCATTTCAAAAAATTACTACACTAAAAACACATCTAGAAATAAAAAATAAAAATTTTAGTTATAAAATTTTTATTTTCTTGGAAAATAAAAAAAAATCTTGAGATAAGCCTTTTTTTAAAAGGGTTTTATTTGGGAAAAATCTTTGTAGATAAAGAAAATTTTGATATACATTTTGATAAAAAATTGGAAAAAATGATAAGTCTTTATAATAGAAATTTTTTAGATGATTTGCCAAAATATTCAGAAAAAATAAAAAAGTTTAAAGATGAAAAAATATTAAATTTTCATAAAAATAAATTTTTTGGTTCTAAAAAAGAAATAATGTTTAGTAAAGAGCAAAATTCATTTTTCATAAATGATATAAATTTTTGTTTTGATAAAAATAATGTTTTAAAAAGTCTCATATATAAAAATATTTTTCAAATAGAATTTTTTGTTTGTCAGGATAAATTTTTAATAAAAAAAATCAATATAAAAGATTTTGAACTACACTTTATTAAAATTGTTGAACTATTTTAAAAATAAAAATTTTTATGCATTTTATGAAAAAAAATCGATTATTTTTACACAAATTAGCATTTTTATTTTTTATAATTTTAATTTTTGTAAAAATTTTATATCCTAACGAGTTAGAAATTGTATATGCAGATAATTTTATAACTAAAATTCAAAAAAATTCTAATCTAAAAACAGATCAAAATAATAAAAATAAAGATATTCATTGCTATCTTTTATCTAGTTATATGAAAAAAAATTTACCTTTTGGAGAAATTTTTTTGGATGAAAATTATGAAAAAAAAGTGCAAAATAAAAATAATTTTAAAAAAAAGAAAAGGAAAAAATTTCTTTTTATTGAAAACAATGAAAATGACGAGGAAATTATAAATTTATCATTGCCATATCATTCAAAATTAGCTATTTCTGGCAGGAAAGCTATAGCCTTTGAGTATGGGAAAATAGATTATAAAAATTCGGATGAAATTTATCATAAGGCCTTACAAACTGATATAAAAGATGGCCTCAATATGAGACAGGAAATGCAACTTAGAGTGGATGGAAAAGTAGGAAAAAAAATTTATGTCAATATAAATTATGATGATCAAAATGAAATTGATAAAAAAAATATGTCAATTCTTTATAAAGGATATAAAAAAGGTGATTTGATATCATATGAGGGTGAAGAAGAAGTTTATGCAGAAAAAGATGAAATCGTTGAAGAATTAGCATTTGGCGATATAATGCTGGAACTTCCTCAGACTGAATTTATTGGGTATAAAAGGATATTATTTGGTTTGAGGCTAAAAGCTAAATACGATAAATTTAACATTTTAGCAATCGGCTCACAGACAGAGGGAATAGTTGAAAAAAAAGAATTTAAAGGAAATACTCAGGAAGAGCATGTTATTATAAATGAAAAAGATTATATAAAAAGAACTTATTATAAAATGTATTTTAGTGATAAACAAAAAACATCAGATTTTCCTATCCAAAAAGGTTCAGAAGAAATTTATATTTTTGAGCAGTCTAGTGTAATTTCTGGTTATAATGTTTTTGAAAAGGAGTTTGAAAGATATGGTGGGGGACTAGACGGGAAATATTTACTTAAAAAATTGAAATCTGGAGTTGATTACGAGCTAGATCTTAATGAAGGGGTGGTTAAATTTAAAACTACTATAGCATCAAATTATGTTATTGCTATAGATTATATAAAGAAAAATGGCGAAAAATTGTCTAGTGATAATGGAAAATTGAAATTGATAAAAGATGAAAATAATAATTATGCCGTAGATAATGAAATAAAATGGTATTATGACTTGGGGAATACTAATATTGTTAGAGGAACTTTAGGCGAAGATTTAATTTTTAGAGTAATAGATGCCAATGAAAGTATTTTGAATAATTTTAATTATAATTCTATTGATATAGATTATTATAACGGAATTTTAAAGTTCAAAAGAGAAGAGCCTTTTTCTAGTCTTAATCCTGATATTTATATTACAGAAAGCGCTAATTCTATTTATAAAATCGAGGTTCAATATTTTTTTGAGAGATCTAGCAATGCGACATATGTCATAGGAAAAACTATAGTAGAAGGCTCAGAAAGCATAACTTTAGACGGGATAAAATTAATAAAAGATGAAGATTATATTATAGATTATGACATAGGCTTTATTACTTTGACAGAAAATTCTTTAATTAAGTCTGATAGCATTCTGGAAATAACATATGAATATCTTCCCTATGGCGGGCAGTATAAACAAACATTATTGGGGGGAAGGGTAGAATATAAAATAAACGAGGATAATTATTTGGGAGTATCGGGACTTTATAGTACAGCCCAAAAACCCGAAGAAGTTCCTAGTGTTTATGGTCCACCAAAAAGTGTAATGCTTTTGGATTCAGATTTAAATGTAAAATTAAAAAAAGAAACAACAAAACTTCCATTTGATGTTTCTATAAAAGGGGAAATTGCTAAAAGTTTTCAGAATG
>ONXP01000057.1 GCA_900321865.1 uncultured Elusimicrobia bacterium | reverse complement strand
TTTCATCATCTTCATGAAGCTCTTTCCCTGTTAAATATTTTATACATTCATTCAATCCTATCATTCCTATTATATAGCTGGCTCTATCCAAATCTACATAAGGATACCCATCCATACTGAGTTTGCCTATTTGCCAGAGAGGATCGCCTTTGGTTTTCATTAATTTTTCTATAAATTTTCTTTTTTCTGCATGTGCTTTTACACAAAGCTCCATACTTTCTAAAATATCTTTTATAGCACCATCTATATTATTTTTACCAGCTCTATAAGCCGCTTGAGGCAAATTAATCGTAATATTTTGAAAGCCACAATATCTCATAGTTTCAGGATGCTCTATCATCATTTTATCTCTTTCATCAGACATATTAAATGTAGTTCTCAGCCTACAACATGCAGATAAAGTAATAGCATCTCTATCAAAAATAAAATACGGAGTTCCATTTTCACTAGAAATTTGAGAAGCAAATTTTAAAATTTCATATTGCTTAGGATCGTCGAAAGTTTCCTGATTTATATGCAGATCCATTTTTGGAAACTCAAAAACATACCCATTAGCATCGCCTCTCCTCCAAACTTCCATTAAAGCCATAGCAAAGCTCTGGGCTTCTTTTTCATAATCACCGTAAACCTTGCCAGTATATTTTCCGCCTGGACCTATTGCAGGAAGGTTTTTCATATAATCAGGAATTCCTGTATGAATATTAAAATCTATAAATAATGTTTGCCCTCCTCTAGAAAAAGCATTCTGGGCACAACTATAAATAAGATATTGAGATTCCTGGATAAGCTCGTCATATGTTTTTCCCACTAAATAAGGAGCATAGCTGACATTTACATTTGCTATACCCAAAGCTCCAGCATAATATGCCTGCATAGATGCCAAAAATGTATTGAGGTGTCCTGTAAGAGTCTGAGAATGCTTAGCTGGACTAGAAACAATATTTAAATTTTCTAAATTCAGACCATATTTTTTTATATATTCCAAAGAATGCGAAGAACAATAAACTCTGGTAGGATATCCCAAATCATGAAGGTGGATCCTACCCCTTAGGTGAGCCTCGCTAACCTCACTAGAAAAAATATTAGAAAGTGCATACTGCTTTAAAATATTTTCAGCAATAGAAAGATTTACAGCCTCTGGATTATTGCTAGAAATATTACTATTTTCTAAAGTTTTAGAAAAAATAACCTGCTCCAGGTTATAAATAGGAATCCCTAAACTTTTTTGTTTTAAAAGTTTTTTCCCAAGTCCCATATCAAAAAGTTCTATATCAACCATTTCTCTAATTAAACTAGTTGTAACTTGTTTAATTCCAGAATCTATAATTCGTTTTTCTACTCTATCTGCCACATCATATGCTTTATTGTAATCTATATCAGTTTCTCTAACCAAAGCCTTTATTATTCTAGTTTTGTCCCAAGTTCTATACTTTGAGCTAGCTTCATTTACGACCATTAAAGACATATCTGTAGTATCTTTAAAATCTTCGTTAAAAACAGTAATTTTTATATTTTGTTTATTTTTTTCTCTATAATCATGAAAACCTATATATGCTCTAGCACTTAGGTAAAAACCTTTTTCTTTTAAAATTTTTTCTATAAGATTGCTAATATCACTAGTAAAAATCACCCCTTCGTCAAAAAACGGCAAGTTTTTTATTTTTTTATCAATGCTATAAGCTAAATCTTCCAAAGATTCTGGAGATATTTCCTTAAACATATCGCTAAGATTTTGCAAAACCTTTAAAATTTTATTTTTATCATAATTTGCAATACGACCATCTCTTTTTTTAAGAAAAAAATTATCGTGATTAGCTTCAGTTAAAACTTTCATAAATCAATACCTTTTATGTAATTTTATTTTAGGAAATTTTGTAAAAATTTCCATTTCTATATTTTTTAAAACTTCTAAAGTATAAGGAGCCACTAATAAAAGCGAACTATCTAATAAATCCGATAATTTTCGAAATTGTTGCAAATACCAGGTTGAATTAGTTCTATTTACAAACTCTGCTATACTTAATAAATCTTCTTTTTTTACAAACAAAGGACAAATCGTTGTCCTAAATTCAAAATCAAAATTTTTATTTTTTTCTTTTTCGGAGCAAAGCAAATTTATGCTTTCTAAAATATTTGAAATATTAAAATTTTCGATATCTCCAATAGCCTTTTTATATTTATTTTCATCTAAACTGGTCTTAATATCCATCGCACAATAATCTAAAAGATTTTCGCCTAATAAAATCTTTAACATTTCTGGATTATAACCATTAGTATCCAGCTTAACCAATAAGTTTAGATCTTTTATTTTTTTTATAAAGTAATTTAAATCTTTGTTTAACGTAGGCTCACCACCAGATATCACCACTCCATCTATCCAAGCCAAATTTTTTGACAAATAATCAAAAATTTCATTTTCGTCTATTGTCTCTAATTTTGTAAGATTTTCTTTTATAACCAAATCTTTATTATGACAATACCTACAAGAAAAATTGCAACCACCGGTGAAAACTATCGATGTAATCTTTCCATCCCAGTCTAAAAAAGAATTTTGTATAAAACCATTTATGTTCATAAACTCTAAAAACCACATTATATAGTTATTTTTAAATGAGTATACCCCAAATTATAGGTTTATCAAAAATATTTTTTTCAAATATAAATTTTATAAAGACAAAAAAAATATTTTTTTAATAAAATTGATTTTTTATATTTTTTTTAGTATTTATACATTATTATTTTTAATTTTAATTTACACATTTTAGGAGTTTTTATGGCTCAAATTAAACCTTTTAAAGCACTTAGATACAATTTAAATAAAGTAAACATAAAAGATGTCACTGCTCCTCCATATGATGTTATTTCTAATGAAAAAAGGGAGCTTCTTTATAAAAATTCAGATTTTAATGTAATCAGACTAATTTTAGGAAAAGATTTAGAAGGTGATGATGAAAATATAAACAAATATTCTAGAGCCAAAGAATTTTTAGAAAATTGGATAAAAAATGAAATTTTGATAAAAGATTCAAAAAATTCTATATACATATACAGACAATATTTTAATGTTGACAATAAAGACTATGTTAGAACTGGATTTTTATGCTTATTAAAGCAAGAACCGCTTTTTAAAGGGACAATCTATCCACATGAAAAAACCTTATCAAAGCCTAAACAAGATAGACTAAATCTCACCAGAGAATGTAAGACCAATTTTAGCCCAATATTTGGCTTATACGACGATAATTCTAAAGAAATAAAGAGTATTTTAGATAAAATCATAGAAAAAAATAACCCTATCATAGATTTTTTAGACGAAAATTATGAAAGAAATATGATTTGGAAAATAGATAATCCTGAAATAATAAAAAATATAGTAAATTCTATGTCTTGTAAAAAAATATTCATTGCAGACGGACACCATAGATATGAAACCTCTATGAATTATACAAAGGAAATGCACGAAAAAGGGAAAACTGGAAATTTTGACCATACATTAGCTTTTTTATGTGATATGTCAGATACTGGATTAAAAGTTTTCCCTACACACAGGTTAATCGTTTCAGATGCAATAAATAAAGCTGATTTACTAAAATCTTTGGAAAAATTTTTTGAACTAAAAAAAGTCAGCTTAAGCGATTTAAAATCAGAATTAAACAAAAATTTTTTAGACAAAAAAATAGCATTTGGATTATATTATGGAGCCGGTGAAGCTTATTTATTAATTTTAAAAGATAAAAATTGTTTAGACGAATTTTCTGGCTCAAATTATTACAAAGAATTAGATGTTTCTGTTTTGGAAAATTTAGTTTTTATTAAAATTTTAGGCTTTACAAAAGAAGACATAGCGATGCAAAAATTTTTAAAATATGAAAAAGATTTTAATGAAACTGTTGCATCTGTTGACAAAAAAGAATCATCTTTAGCATTTTTAATGAATCCTACTAAAGTAGAACAGATTAAAAATGTAGCATTAGAGCTGGAAGTTATGCCACAAAAATCCACGTATTTTTACCCTAAACTGCTTACCGGTTTAGTTTTTAATAAATTTGAAATAGATTAATATTTTTGATTAAAATTGGAAAAAATTGAAAATTTGAAAAATTTTGGAAACATTGAAAAATCTGAGAATCTTGACAATACTAAAAAATTTAAACAAATAGAAAAAAGACTTTCTAAAAATTTTACTAAGGCTCTAAAAGAATTTAATATGTTGTCTAGCGGAGACATTATAGCTGTGGCTGTCTCTGGCGGAAAAGATAGTTATGCACTTTTAGATCTTTTTTGCAAGCGAAAAAAACATATTCCAATAAAATATAACCTTTTGGCAGTGCATATAGATTTCGGAAAAAATGACGAACAAATAAAACTTATAAAAAATTTTTGCAAAGAAAGAGATGTGGAAATTTTGATAAAGAAAGAAAAATTAGATCCTGGAGAAAAAGGAATAAACTGTTTTTATTGCTCGTGGATGAGAAGAACATATTTATTTAAATTAGTTGATGAATTAAAAATAAAAAAACTGGCTCTAGGGCATCATCAAAACGATTTAGCTGAAACTTTATTTTTGAATATGTTTTACCAGGGAAAATTTGAATCTTTTTTGCCTAACACTAAATTTTTTAACGGACGATTTAATTTAATAAGGCCACTTTGCTTTTGTAAGGAAAAAAATATTATAGAATATTCTAAATATAAAAAATTTCCTTCTAGTGTTCACAATTGTCCATTTAATATTAAAACTAATAGAAATAAACTGAAATTATTTTTAAATTATTTTGATAAATGCAACGATTGTGTGATCGAAAATATTTCTAAAGCTTGGATAAATAGAATCAAATCTAATGATTATAAAAACAAAGGCTTGGAGTAAAATGTGAAAAAAACTCTAAAATTTTTTATATTTTTTTTATCAATTGTTTTGTGCATAAATTTATTTTCATGTAAATCTGTTTATTATTATCCAAAGGAAAAAGTAATAGAAATCATAAAAGAAAAAATTAAAAAAGAAACTGGAAAAGATATAAATGCATTTTTTAATAATACCACACTTTATATAACATCTTCCTTAGAAGGATCTTTGACCCAATCTATGGAAATCTCTAAAGAAATTTATGATATTATACAAAATATCCTTTTAATTTCGACGAATGTTGCCATTAGCTGTCATTCTAAAATCAATTTTTTTGTAGTTATAATAAAAGATCCTATAAAAAAAATAAAATTAACTTTTACCCAAAATGTAGATGACACCAAAAAATGGATCTATGGACTTTTGGGAAGATCTGATTTTTACGAAAGAAATCTTTATGATATAAAATTTTATGACGAAAATGAAAATAAAGAAGAGTTTCCAGAAATTTTAATGGAAGATTTTATAGTTAATCAGACAATAAATGTGGTAAAATCAAAAATTAAAGAAAAAGAAGCAGAACTAAAGGATATAATAAAAAAAGAAGCAGAAAAAAGAATGGAAATTCTAAAAAAAACCGGGACTCTTCCTAATGACATTGCAGAAAATATTAGAAATTTGATCAGAACTTCAAGGCAATATAAATATTTTAACATTTATATTAATTTATTAAAGCAAGGTCTTTATAATAAAAATACCAAAAATTTTGAGTATACATTCCACAATTTTTCAGATGATAATCAAAATTTTATTTTGATAAATTATGAGCTATTTGGAGACTTGTTCTATGAAACAAACAAAAAAGTCTGTGAAAAATATAATTTTTTAGATTATAAAAAAATAATTTTATTAGAAAACGATAAAACTGTTTTTTCCAGTGAAAATAATGAGTAAATATAAATTAATTATATTCGATGTAGACGGAACTTTAACAAACATAAAAAATTCTTGGCAAGAATTGCATAAACTTGCTGGAACTTGGGATAAAAAAGAAACAAAAAATTTAATAGAACTTTATGAAAAAAAAATTATAACATATAAAGAATTTTGTGAAAAAGAGCTTTTTTTAATCTCTGAAACAAAAATTAAAGAGTCTAGCATTTTATCAAACTTACAAAAGACTTTATTACCGCACAAAAATCTTTATAAAATGTTTTTTGACTTAAAAAATTTAGGACTAAACATTGCAACTATCTCATCTGGATTACAATTTGTTTCAAACATTTTAAATTTAAAAAAATACATAGATTTTGCTTATTTTAATGAAGTGAAAATAAAAGAAGATTTTTTAACTAATAATTTTAATTTGATAGTAGACGATGATAAATTAAACATTTTTTACGAACTATTAAATTTTTATAATATCACTGAAGACAATGTAATTTTTGTAGGCGACGGGAGAAACGATATTCCTATTTCTAAAAAAGTAAAAATGTTTTTGGCATTAAATACCGAAATTTTAGAATTAAAAAATATTGCAAAATTTGAATTGTCAAGTCCAATTGATCTAGATATAATTACTAATTTTATTAAAACTATAATTTAATGTAAAAATTTTATGAAAATAAACAAAAAATTTTTTTTATTTACATTTTTATTTTTATTTTTGTTTAATTTAGCTTTTTCTATCGGATATAAAGTTAATCAAGAAAGAAATATTAAAAACGAAAATGATTTTTCAGAAACTTCTAAAATAAATGAAATAGATAAAGTAAAAAATTTAATTGCCCATCTAAAACAGTTAGGCTTATATGATGATGCTATTTTGATTTGCAAAAATTTTATAAAAAAACAAAAAAAAGAAACTTTTGAAGCTAGAGAAATTTTAAAAGAATTAGGAATTTTAAAATATTATATTTCTGAATATTCTGAAGCTGAAAAAATTTTAAAATTTTTAATAAATTTTTACGAAAATGATTTAGAAATCAATTTTACTTTAGCCGAAGTCTTATTAGAAAGAGAAAAATATCCGGAAGCTATTCAATATTTTCAAAAAACCAAAACTATAAATCCTGATTTTTTAGGATCATATTTTTATTTAGGGAAACTTTATCTAAAACTTTTCAATCTATCTGAATCAAAAAAACATAAACTTAAGAATTATAATTTTTCAAACGAAACTTTATCTGATTTAATTAAAGAAAATTTTAATACTGTTATTAAAAAAGATCCCTATTTTTTGGAAACTAGGGCATTACTAGCAAATTTTTACATAGGAAACAAAGATTTTGACAATGCTTATATTGAGCTTCAAAAAATTAAAAATTCTTATTCAGGCTCTATAGAGATAAATTTTTTAATAGAGAACATTTATCCATATGTTTCAAAAAAAGTTCTAGAAGATTTGTCTAAACCAAAAAATGTAAAACCTAGTAATCAAAAATCTTCTGGCAAATTTCTACCATTTCAAAAATTTAACCACAAAAAAACTCATACTATTAGGGTTGGATTAAATTCTAACCAAAAAGGTTTGCCGTGCCAAGACGACACTTTTTATTTTTATGCTAGTCAAGATTTTACAATCAAATCATACAAAAAACATAAAATTAATAAATTTTATCTAAAAAAACTTGAAAAATATAAAATTACTTTAAAAAACGGAACTCTTTATTTATATGATTCTAAAAATAAATTATTATCCACCTCTCAAAAAAAAATGTATTTTTATTCCAATTCTAAT
>ONXP01000059.1 GCA_900321865.1 uncultured Elusimicrobia bacterium | reverse complement strand
GCCCTTTCACGGCGGTAGCGAGGGTTCAAGTCCCTCTGGAGGTATTTACAAAAGGTATAATTTTTTTGGGCGGTTAGCTCAGCTGGGAGAGCGTTTGCCTTACAAGCAAAGGGTCGTAGGTTCAATCCCTGCACCGCCCATTATTTATTGTGTCTTTTGGGGACGTAGTGTAGTTGGTTAACATGCGACCCTGTCAAGGTCGAGATCGCGAGTTCGAGTCTCGTCGTCCCCGCCATTACTTTTAGTTTTTTTGTTTGTTTTTGGGAGTGAAAGGGTTCGACAGGGGTAATGGAGATAATAATGCAAGCCGAGTTTTGTCAAATCTTGTAAAATTGGCAATTAAAATTAACTGACAAGAAGTTAAAAGTTTTTGAACCAATTGCAGTACAGTTTAAACAACCTGTTATGCCATTGGCTTTTGCTGCGTAATTAATTAGTAGCACATCTGGTAATATTTTTAGCTTTTAGGGTATTGTTGGGTGTAAAATATAAAAGCAAATGTTTTATTTTTGGCAATAGGGATAAAGCATTATTTTTTATTGTCCGGTTAAAAAGTTTAATGAAAATAGAAAATTTTTTAACTGTAAAAATCTATTTTCTAAGCTTGTAGAAATTATTATTAAAATGCTTTTGGACGCGAGTTCAAATCTCGCCACTTCCATAATGTTTTGAGGTATTTTTGTATGCTTAAAACTTGTCTTTATGGTCCAGTAACTTCTTGGCGGTTAGGGAAATCTATTGGGGTCGATTTACTTTCAGATATAAAAAAGATTTGTAATTTTGATTGTGTTTATTGTCAGATTGGAAAAACGGATATTCTTATAAATGAATACGATCGAAAAATTTTTGTTCCTAACGATAAAATATTTAAAGAAATTGAGAGTTTAGGCAAAGATTTAGATGTTGATGTTTTTACTTTCGCTGGCAGAGGTGAGCCGACTTTAGCAAAAAATTTGTATGATGTTGTTAATTTTATAAAATCTATTAGGAAAGAAAAATTAGTAATAATAACTAATTCTATGAATCTTTATATTGATGAAGTTCAAAAATCTTTAGAAAATTTTGATATTGTTATGGCAAAGTTTGATGCTTTTGATGATTCTATGATGTGTAAAATAAATAGACCTATAAATAAAATTAATCCTTTTGAAAAGCTCTATAATGGTTTGCTAAATTTTGGTAGAGATTATAAAGGCAGTCTTGAGCTTCAGATAATGTTTTTAGATAATAATAAATCAAGAGATGTTTATAAAAATGCTTTTGAATTTTTAAAAAATATTGGTCCGGATAAAATTTATATTAATACTCCTATTAGGCCGTGCGACGTACATGCTCTTACTTTTGAAGAAATTCAAAATATTAAAAATGATTTTTGTTTTTATTTTCAAAAACATAATATTTTGTCTAGGAAAAATAAAAATATAGAAATTATTAGTGTTTATGATAGGTATAAAAATGTTAAACTTGGTTAAAGTTCCTGACAAAAGGCTCCATATGGTTTCTACTCCTATGGAAGAAAATTTATATGAAACAGTATATAAAAATTTATTTTTAGAAATGTTAGATTTTATGTATGAAAATAATGGGGTGGGTCTGGCTGGTGTTCAGGTTGGGATTTTGAAAAATATTTTAGTTGTTGATGTTAGCAAAAAAAGAAATAGACCAAGGTTTATTGCAAATCCAAAAATTATCACTGCAAAAGGTGAAGTTGTGATAGAAGAAGGGTGTTTGAGTATTCCAGATAAACAAGTAAAAGTCAAAAGATTTTCTGATATATTACTGGAATGTATAGATGGAAAAATTGGAAAATCTGGGAAATTTTTATTTTCAGGTTTTGAAGCTATAGCTATTCAACATGAAATGGATCATTTAGTAGGGAAAATTATTACAGATTATGAGGGGAAATAGTTGATTTTATCTAAAGATTTTTTATTAAAAATTCATGATTCTTGTTATATAAATAGATGGAATGAATTTTTGAGACCTATAGATATAATAGAACTAGATAATCAGGCTTTTAAATGGATTTTGGCATATATTTTGGCAAAAATAGAAGAGAATCAAGGTGTAAAAATCGATTGGATAAAATTAGTTAAATATTTGATTTTTGATTTTTTGGATAGAATAATTTTAACTGATATAAAGCCAGATATTTTAGATAAACTAAAAAAAGAATATAGCGAAAAATTAAATGATTATATATTAAATATTTGTAAAAATGTTTTAGATTTTTCTTTTTTAAAAGAATTTGAAGAATTTTTAAAATTAAAAGTTGATTTTGAATACTTTTCAAAAATAGATAAAAATGACGAATTTCTTATAAAGATAATATTTTCGTCCAGTAAACTTGCTAGTAAATGGGAATATGAAAAATTTATAGAACCTTTTAATGAAATAAAAATTAAAAATGAAAAATTGAATTTAAATTTTGAAGATAATGAAATTAAAGAGAAATATGGACTTAAAAGTGTTGGAATTATTTTAGATAAAGATAAAGAAAATTATAAAAAATTTTTAGATATTTGTTTTTCTCTTCGTTATCAGATTCGTTGGACTGGTAAGCATAGAATTCCAAAAACTAGTGTCCTGGGACATGAATTAATAGTTAGTATAACTACTTTTGCATTTTTTTATGAAAATAATTTTTTAAATGGAAAGAATGAAAAGATTATTTATAATAATTTCTTTACTGCTCTTTTTCATGATCTTCCAGAAGCTTTGACTAGG
>ONXP01000081.1 GCA_900321865.1 uncultured Elusimicrobia bacterium | reverse complement strand
TTTACTTCATAAGTTCCATTTTTGAGAGCTTCTATACCGTGAACTGCAGCTTGTGCTCCTGATATTGTCGTAATCAACATTATTCCAGACATCACAGTTAAAGTCCTAATAAGATTTTGATCTTTTTGTGAAACTCTACCTGATGCTGTGTTTATCACAAGATCTATTTCTTTATTTTTTATGTAATCTAAAATATTAGGTCTTTCTTCGTCTATTTTTGGTAAAATTTTTACTTCTATGCCTACATTTTTTAAAATTTTAGCAGTTCCTTTTGTAGCAAAAATTTTAAATCCCATATCGTATAATTTTTTTGAAACAAAAGCGATATTCCTTTTATCTTTGTTTTTTACACTAATAAAAACCCCACCTCTCGTAGGTAAATTTTGCCCTGCTGCAATCTGTGCTTTTGCAAATGCCATACCGTAATCTTTGTCTATACCCATAACCTCACCAGTAGAACGCATTTCTGGTCCTAATTCTATTTTTACTCCAGGTAGTTTAATAAAAGGAAAAACTGATTCTTTAACACAAAAATAATTAGGAATTTTTTCTTCACAAAACCCAATATCTTTTAATTTTTGCCCTAACATTATTTTTGTAGCAATTTTTGCTATAGGAACCCCTATAGCTTTTGATATAAAAGGAACAGTCCTAGAAGCTCTAGGATTTACTTCTAAAACATATAAAATATTGTCTTTAAAAGCATATTGAATATTCATAAGACCTTTAACTTTTAATTCTTTTGCTAGAGCCTTTGTGAAAATTCTAATTTCGTTTAAAACAGCATCTGTTAGAGAATATGGAGGTAAAACCATTGCAGAATCTCCAGAATGTATTCCAGCTTCTTCTATATGTTCCATTATACCTGCAATAATCGTATTTTCTCCATCAGACAATGCATCTACATCAATCTCTATAGCATCTTCTAAAAAATTATCTATCAAAATAGGATGACTAGACGAAACAAAAGTTGCTTTTTCTATATAAACTTTTAAATCTTCATCGTTGTATATAATTTGCATAGCTCTGCCACCTAATACATAAGATGGTCTGACTAATACAGGATATCCAATTCTCATAACTATTTTTAAAGCTTCTTCATAATTCGTAGCTGTTCCACTTTCTGGTTGCTTTAATTTTAATTTTTCTAATAAAATTTTAAACCTTTTTCTATCCTCTGCCAAATCTATAGAATCTGAACTAGTTCCCAAAATTTTAAATCCTTCTTTTTCTAAATATGTAGCTAAATTTAAAGGAGTTTGTCCTCCTAGTTGAACTATTATTCCAAAAGGTTTTTCTTTTTTTAAGATATCTAAAACATTTTCTTTAGTTAAAGGGTCAAAATAAAGCCTGTCTGATGTGTCGTAATCAGTAGAAACAGTTTCAGGGTTAGAATTTATTATTATGGATTTATAGCCTAATTCTCTGATAGCATAAGAAGCATGACAACAACAATAATCAAATTCTATGCCTTGTCCTATTCTGTTAGGACCACCACCTAAAATTACTATTTTTTTAGATTTATCTTTTTCAAAAGACACAAATTCCTCCAAAATGAATTGGTTTGTATAAGAATAGTAAAAAAAATAAAAATTGACAAATAAATTATATTTTTTAGAAAAAATTTTTAAAGATTTTTATTTATTTTAAAATTAATTTTATTGATTTAAATTTTAAATTTAATTTTTTTTTGTAAAATATTTTTTTTAGAGTTATTATAATGTCTTTATTCTATGTTTCATAAACTATTTTATTTTAAGGAGAAATTTATGGAAGTGGAAGATAAAGAAAATCTAAATGATTATCTGTCAAAAATAAACAAATCATCAAAATTGACAGATGAACAATTTGCACATCTTTTTGAACAATATAAAAAAGGAGATGAAAAAGCAAAAGAACTTCTAATCAAGAAAAATCTGAAATTTGTAGTTATGATTGCAAAAAGATATAAAAATTTAGGTTTAACTATGATGGATCTGATTGAAGAAGGAAACATTGGATTAATAAAGGCGATAGAAAAATATGATATTTCAAAAGGCACAAAATTTTCCACATATGCTGTTTGGTGGATTAAACAAAAAATAAAAAGAGCCCTAAATAATCAATCTTCATTAATAAGAACTCCTAGCTATGCTATACAAAACACCAGAAAATGTCTAAATTATTGGGATGAAAATAATAAAAATATCGATAATTCAAATATTGATTTTGATGAAACATCAACTGAATTAGGATTGACAATTAGAGAATTAAAAAATGTTATGTATTCAATAAATAGTAATAAAGTAATTTCTTTAGATTCTAGTATTCAACCTGATTCTGAATCTAGTTTAATAGATTTGATAGAGGAAAAAAATGATTCCAACCTTCCAGAAAAATCTTTAGAGAAAAAAATGAATAAGAATATGCTTACTGAACTTTTTAATATTTTAAATGACAAAGAAAAACTGATAATAGAATCTAGATTTGAATTAAACAATAATAACAAACAAACTTTGACTGAAATTGGAGAAAATTTAGGCATTTCTAGAGAAAGAGTAAGACAAATAGAAAATATTGCAATACAAAAAATGAAAAAACTTTTTATGAAAAATTTTTCGTAAACAAATATTATTAAATCATTAAAATGAATGAGTTTTACAAAAGTTTTAAATTTAATTATTTAATTTCTATTTTTTTGCATATAGTTTTGTTGTTTGTTTATGTCAAAAAAGATAATAAAAAATTCATCACTCCGATACAAATAACAGAAATTCAATATTTTAAAAATGAAAATGATAAAAATAAAGCAATAGAAAATAAACTAGGAACGAAAATAAAAGAACCTGAAAAAATCCCTTTAAGAGAAAAGAAAAATAAAGAAGTTAAAAAACTCGTTCAAAAAGACAAAAAACCATTGCCAGATATCAGTGAAAAAAAACTCATTCAAGATAAAACTTTAAAACAAAATGAAAAATATGAGAAAAAACTTGATATTAAGGATTCTTTGAACGATGACGATGATGAAATTCTTTCTTTATCGTCTAAAATAACACCTAAAAAAAATAAAGAATCAAAACTTGCAACAAAAAATAATAAAATAGAATTTGAAAAAAACTTTCCTTTTGACTATTATATCCAATTAATTATAAAAAAAATTACAGATAATTGGCAAATTCCATTTGTTCCTGGTAATGCTAAATGCACGGTTTATTTTAAAATTCATAAAAATGGAACGGTTTCTGATGTTAGAATTGATAAAAATTCTAGATATAAAGACTTTGATGAAAGTGCAATATCTTCCATAATAAAAATAAAATCTTTTCCAGAATTGCCCACTGAATATAAAGAAGAATTTTTGGGAGTATTTTTTTATTTTGAATTTGCATAGAGTGTAAATTATGTTAAAAAAATTTTCTAAATTATTTTTTTTGTCTGTATTTTTTTAAATAACATTTTTGCTAGTGATTAGGTTTAAAAAATCAATATAAAAATAATATAAATATTTATACTAAAAAATATTTATATTGTTTGATTTTAAATTTTATGAATTTCAAAAATTCATTTTAATTTAATTGTTAATAAAAAAATATTTTGTATCATAAAAACATTGAGAAATGAAATCTAGTGAATGAATTTTAACAAAAAGGATTAAATATGTTTAAAAAATTTTCTGGGTTATTTTTTTTGTTTATATTTACATCTAATCTCTTTCCTAGTGATATAAATTTAGGAATTTCCGTAAAAAATAAGGTTGATGATATAGGTTATAGGAGACAATTTATACTAATCAATATTTTCAGTTCTAATAATTCTGATATTTTAAACATAATAAAGGCTAATATAATAAAAAATTTACTTTTTGAAGATATTTTTAATATAAAAACTTCAGAATCTTTCTCTGAAGAGAATTTAAATGATAATGACTGGATTAAGAAAAATTTTGATTATAAAATAGATGGATTTTTTGATAGTATAAATAAGAATGTATCCATAAAATTATATTTTGTCTCTAAGAATGAAAAAGTTTTAGATAAAGTTTATAATATAAAAGATAAATCTTTAATCCAAATAGCTAACAAAATTTCAGATGATATTTATTTTTTGATTACAGGCAATATTGGACTTTTTTCAACCAATATTGTCTT
>ONXP01000061.1 GCA_900321865.1 uncultured Elusimicrobia bacterium | reverse complement strand
AATTTTTTTAAAAAATTCTAAAAATCAAAATTTTCCAGAAGAAATAGAAAATTATAAAAAACAAATTTTAAATCAAAATATAATAAAAACTATAATTTTTGTGGATAGAGAAAAATCTTTTAATGATTTTTTGGAAGAATATAATTTTTTAAAAGATGAAAAATATAATAAATTTATTAATAAAAATTTTGTAAAAAGTTATTTTTTAATAAAGTTTACTGATATAAATTCTGCAAAAATAAAAAAACTAAAAATTGATCTAGAAAAATTAAATTTTGTTGATGAAATTATTTATAAAGAAAATTTAGTGAAAATTTTAGAAAGAATTTTGTTTTTTGCTAAAATTTTAAAAAAATTTATTTTTTTATTTTTAGCTATTATTTTACTTTTTATTTTTTGTTCTAATATAAAAACCATTTTTACAAAAAGAAAAAACGAATTTTATATTTTAGATATTTTAGGGATAGATCAAAAAATTTTATTAAAAAGTATATTTTTTGAGGCTATTTTTTTAGGTTGTATATCTGGAATTTTTAGTATTTTGATTATCAAAATTTTATATTTATTTTTATTAGGATATTTTAAAAATTTAGAATTTTTCAATATTTTTACTCAAGTTTTTATTATATTTTTTTCGATAATTTTTTTTATTATTCAAAATTTTATAGCTTATTTAAAAGGTAAAAATGCAAAAATATTTTTTTAGTTTATTTTTATTTTTATTTTTGTTTGTGAATTATGATTTTTTGTTTTCACATAACATAAAACCTTTAAATGTTAATTTAAAAAATCTTAAAAGTTTAAAAACGAACATCAATATTGAAAAAAAGAATCTTTCTAAAACAAAAAATGAATTAGATAATATAAAAAAAGAAAATAATTTGCTCAATAAAAAATTAGATCTTGCAAAAATAAAAATAGAAACTTTAGAAAAAAAGTTTAAAAACGAAAAAATTTGTTATGAAAATTTTAAAGATAATTTAAATAAAAACCAAGAAAAAGAGAAAATTTTGAAACAAATGTTTTTTATGGAATTAGAATTTTTTTTTAAAGAGAAAGTTTTTTTTGATACTGAAAAAAGTAAAAATATTTTTGATAATTTTCTAAGTATTTTAAACTTTGATATTAAAAAAGAAATAAATTTAAAATTTTTGGAGAAAATTATTTTAGAAAATTGCAAAAATTTAAACGATTTAACAAATTTAACAAATGATATAAATATAAAATTTATTAAATCAAAGGAATTTTTAAGCAATTTAAAAATTGAAAAAAAAGAAATAACGAAAACTAAGAGCCAAATTTTTTTAAAAAAGCAAAAACAAGATTTAGTTATAAAAAATAAAGCAGAAAAAATTAAAAAATTTGAAGAAAAAATCAAGAAATTAGAAAAAGATGCTAAAAATATGGAAATTTTATTAAATAATTTGATGAAAAAAAAGGTTAATCCTAAAACACTTGTAAAAAATAAATTGCAACAAAAAAAAGATAAACAAGGTTTTGATAAAAAAACAGAATTTGAAAGTTTGATTAAAATTATAGGGAAAATATCTCTTCCAATAGATGGAAAAATAATTGTAAATTTTGGACAAAATAAATATTCGGAATATTCTACATATTATTCGTCGAATGGTATTCAAATAAAATCAAAGGACAAAATTTTAGTTAGAAATGTTTTTAAGGGAAAAGTAGTGTTTTGTAATAATTTTGATAGTTATGGAAAAACTGTAATTTTAGAACATGAAAATGACATTTTTACAGTTTATGCTTATTTGGACGAATATTTTGTAAAAATGAATCAGGATGTTTTAGTTGGGGATATTTTGGGAAAAGTAAATAAAAACGAAAAAATTTTATATTTTGAAGTGCGATATAAAAATGAAAAAATAGATCCTAAAATCTGGATAAAAAATTTTTAAATGATAAAAAAAATATATCTTTATATACGAAAATTTTTTATTATTCTTATTGTTTTTGCATATGTTTTAATAATAATATTTCTTTCTAGATATTATTATAAAAATAATATTTATAAGGATAAAAATTTTAGTCTATTTATAAGTTTTGACAATGAGGAGTTTTTATCTGGTTATATTTTTTATTTTTTATTGGATAAAAAAGAAATTTTTACATTTTTTATCGATATAAAAAAAGAATCTTTTGAAATGGATAATTTTGTTAAAAATTTTAAAATAGATTATTTTTGTCAAATATCTAGCGAAAATTTAAAAAATATTACTGACAATCTTTTAATAAAAGATATAAATTTACAAAATATTTTTAAAAATATTGATGAAGAAGATGTTAAGATTATTTCACATTTTGAAAGTTTTGATTTGTTTATTAGGGCATTCAAATTTATAAATTTTATAAAAATTTTACAAACTTCTTCTTTATTTAAGATAAAATCTAATTTCAAATTGTTCATTGAAAAAACTAATCTAAATTTCATAGATTTTTTGGAAATATTTTTAAAAATCAAAAGGCAAAATTATTTTTATGGATATTTCAAATTGTTTTGTTTTAAAGAAGAAAATTTTGATTATAAAGATATTGATAATATTATTAACAAAAAAATAAAAAATAAAAAGAAAAATATGATTATAGAAGTTTTAAATGCTACTTATAAAAAAGGGCTTTCGATAAATTTTACTAGAAAATTAAGAAAAGAATTTTTTGATGTAGAAAATTTTGGAAATTATACAGATTTTTTGAATTATACCTATATTATAGATAATAAAGGCAATATAGACAATTTGTATAAATTATACGAACACATAAATGGTGGAATTTATATTTCCTTTCCCAAACAAGACGATTTTTATGATATAAGAATAATTTTGGGTGAAAATTCTAGCACAATTTTATAAATTATTTTTTTATTATTGTTTCTAAAATTTTTTTAGTTTTTTTATCTAGCTCAAAAATATCATTAATATTTTTGATTTTGACTGAAGAATGTTTTGATAAAATTTCATTTAAATATTTAGGAATATCTAAAAATGAAATCGTTCCTTTTAAAAATTCATTTACCAAAAATTCATCTGCAGCATTTAATACAACTAAATAATCATTGCCAGCTTCTAGAGATTGTATTGCTAGCTTAAAACATTTGAATTTTTCGTCATTTATATCTAAATCATAAAAATTTAAAGATTTTATTTTTTTTAAATCTAAAGAATTTAGGTTTTCATCTGTATCAAATGTTTTTACTAATCTTTCTGGATAAGACATAGCATATTGGATTGGGATTTTCATATCAGTTGGAGCGAGTTCTGCCTTATAAGATCCGTCAACAAACTCTACCATAGAATGAATTATAGATTCTGGATGAATTATCACATCAATTTTTTCTTTTTCAATATCAAATAGAAATCTTGCTTCTATTACTTCAAAGGCTTTATTCATGAGAGTAGCAGAGTCAATAGTGACTTTTGGTCCCATTTTCCACCTAGGATGATTTAAAACATGAGAAATTTTAACATTTTCTAAATCTTTATATGGAGTGAAAAAAAATGGACCACCTGATGCAGTTATGATTAATTTTTTTATGTATTTTTTTTCTTCACCTAATAAACATTGAAAAATTGCACTGTGCTCGCTATCTATTGGAAATATAAAATTATTTTTTTCTTTAGTTTTTTTTAGCAAAAAATTGCCAGCAACTACTATAGGCTCTTTATTCGCGCTAGCTACATTTATTCCCATATCTAGTGCTTTATATAATGGCAACAAACCACTTATTCCAACTACTGCTATTATTAAAAGATCTATTTTAATATTCTCTAAAATTTTTAGCATCCCATCATCTCCAGAAAATAAATTAATATTTTCTAAAAGATTTGGATATTTATATAAAAATTCTTGATATTTTTCTGGATTTGAAATAGAAACATATTTTGGATGAAATTCTTTTATTTGCTCGCTTAATAAATCTATATTAGAGCCCGCAGATATTGCTGAAACATTAAAAAATTCTTTATAATTTTTGGCAATACTAAGAGCCATTTTGCCAATTGAGCCAGTAGAGCCAAAAATTGCGATATTTTTTTTATTCATGTTCTAAATTTTTCCTTATTATGGAATATTCGTTTATGAAATATTTTTCGTTATTTTTATTTTCAATTTCTAAAATTAATTCTCTAGACGAAGGAGCAGCACCTAAAAATATATTTTCTTTTTTATCATAAATTGATTTTATTAAGACTAATTGTTTTTTATATTGATTAGGAGAAATAATTTCGACAGTTTCATTAACAGAAAAAGGATTTTTGGAAAAAACTAAAAGTTTTGAGTCTTTTGTTATTTCCTTTATTTCTGCGAGGAAAAAATGAGTAATTTTTTTGGAATGGTTTTCATAATTATAGTCGATTTTTTGTGGTGTACCAAAATAAAAACCTTCTGTATAGCCACGATTATTTAATAGCAGGATTTCTTTAAAAATATCGTTTTTTTCTTTGTTAAAAAAGTTTTTATTTTCATAATATAAATCTATGGCTTTTCTGTATAATCTCGTCGCAATTATTACATAATAAAGGCTTTTCATTCGTCCTTCGATTTTTAAACTAGATACTCCAGATTCTATAATTTTATCTAGCTTTAATATTTCGCACATATCATTTGAATTAAAAATATAAGCTCCTTTTGAATCTTCTTCATACATAAAAAACTCATTTTCTCTTTTTTCTTCCTCTAAAAAAATTTTATATTTCCATCTACAAGGATGAGCACAATCCCCTTTATTTGAATCTCTACCAGTCATATAAGTAGATAAAAAACATCGACCAGAATATGAAATACACATTGCTCCATGAATAAAAAGCTCGAATTCTAAATTTTTGTTATTTTTGACGATTTCTGTTATTTCATTAATGGAAAGCTCGCGCGATAAGACAATTCTTTTAATTCCTAAATTTTCCCAAAAATATGTGGAAAATGTATTTGTGGTATTTGCCTGAGTGCTAAGATGAATATCTAAATTTTTT
>ONXP01000063.1 GCA_900321865.1 uncultured Elusimicrobia bacterium | reverse complement strand
GGTGGGATTTTGAGAAATTTCTATATTTTTTTTAATTTTTTCTATTTGTTCATTTATTTTATTTTTTAAACCTTCAATTTTTTTTTGAAACTGAAGATCTATAATTTCTTTTTTTTGTAATGCATCTAGAAGATTTTTTTCATAATCAGTTTGTAAATTTTTTAGATTTTTTATATATTGATCAACTTTATTTTTATCTTCCTGCGTTAATTCTTTAATATCTTTTTTGTTTTTAGTTTTTTTATGTTCTTTACTATGTTCGTTGCTAGAATTTTCATTATTTTTAGAGTCTTCTTCTGTTTTATTTATTATCTTTTTATTATTAAAAAGAACATTCGTATTATTAATATTATTTTCAATTTTTGTTTCATTAATATTTTGTTCAAAATTTTTATCATTTTCAGAGTTTTTTCCTGTTTCATTTATTATGCTTTTATTATTAAAAAGAACATTCGTATTATTAATATTATTTTCAATTTTTGTTTCATTAATATAATTGACATCATGGTTTGTTTCCTTAGATATACTAATATTAATATTATTTGATTTCTCTTTCTCTTTTTCTCTTTCTTTTTCTTTTTCTTTTTCTAAATTTTTTAAAGCATTTGAATTTTTTATTTCTTCTTCTTTTTCTTTTTCTTTTTTTTCTATTTCTAATTTTTCTAATTCTTCTAATTTTTCTTTTTCTAAAGCATTTAAATATTTTTCATATTTTTTTATATAAAAATATTTTTTATAAAAATCTTTTATCTCATCGTCAATCTTGTCCTTTTCAAAATTAATTTGATCTGTTTTTTCTTGTTGTTTTTTATACCCAGTGCAACACCCAAAAATCATATCCCAAAGTCCAGTCTCTTCTTGTATGTTAACAGTTAATGCTTGAGTTCTATTTTTTTTAGGGTTCTCTTTATTAGGTTGCTTTCCAATTAATCCCATTTCTTGTAAAACACCGTTAATATCTTTCTCTAAAAAGTTTTTTGATATTAAGTCTCCTTTTTCTTTTAATCTTAATAAAGTTTTCAAACAATCTTTTAATTTTTGAACATCTTTTTCGTTATTATTATAAAAATAATTTATCGTAACAACTACAAACCACCCAAAAAGATCGTCATTTTGCATTTTTTCTATTGCTAGCATATGAGGATCATAACTCTCTTCCTCGCTAAGTTCACTTTGATGTTCTGACATCCCTTGATTTGGTTTTTTATAATTTTCTTCTATTTTTTTTGTGTTTTCACCAATCAGATATTCGTCAATCTCGTGCTGTGCTATTACAGATAAAATTCTTTTCCCATCTTCTGGTTCAAATTCATCTAAAAGATTTTTTAAATCTTTCCCTAAACAAATTTTAAAAATATTACCTTCCATCTCATGCACGGCATCTAGAGACTGTATTTGATTTTTATCATCTTCATAAAATTCTATGGAAAAGCTCAAAATTTCATTTTTTAATTTAAAATTTTGATAAATCCCGGTGCTAAGCTTTTTTACTTTTTTAAAATCAACTTTATTTTTATTTTTTCCCAAAAGGCCAATACATTTTCCAAGTGCATTCACCGGATTAGCAATTTTTCCCAAAGTCTTATCTATATTTTTAAAGGCTTTAGACATTTTTACAACTTTTTTGCTATAAATTTCATTATGTTTAAAATTATAACCCTTAAGTTTTGTTCCTATATTTTCTCCAAAATTTTCATCCACACCCTCGTCATCTTCTTCCTCTAATATAAGTGCCTCTTTTTTATTTTCTTCCACAACCATATTTATATTAGACTTTTTTTCTAATATTTTTCTCTCTATCTTCGCCTTAGGTTCATGCTTCACAATTTTCTTTTTAAAAACTGTTTTTTTTGTTTTGTTATTTTTACTCTTTAATTTTTCAATATCTTTTTCCCCTGTTTTCTCCTCTAATTTTTTCCAATCCAAATCTATCCCAAGCCTTTTTGCATTTGCCTTTAATTTTTTCCCGGCTTCATTTAAAATTTTTTCTTCATTTGTCAAATTTTTTTCTTCAAGTTTTAAAGCTTTATTCCCAGAATAATATGCCAAAACCCTAATCATATACTGCAATTCTTCGTCTAAAGAATTATATTTTTCT
The DNA here is from genome assembly GCA_900321865.1 of uncultured Elusimicrobia bacterium. GTDB lineage: Bacteria > RUG730 > RUG730 > RUG730 > RUG730 > RUG730. Next base: position 1,710 of record ONXP01000063.1, on the reverse strand, counting down.
TCCAAATTTTTATTTTCATTTTTTGCCAAAAATTCCACAAATTTTTCGATTTTCGTCCCTTTTAAATCCAGCCCCAAACTAGAAAATACTGACAAAACTTGAAGCTTTTCGTTAAAATTTTGATTTTTATTATTAAAATTTCTTAAATTTTCATCTTTTTTTTGCTCAAAATTTTCATTATTTTCAAAATTTTCTGAATTTTTTTCGCCAAGCCCAAACCTTTCGCCTTGGAATTTTACCCTTTTTTCGTAAAGATCTTCCCCATCTTCTAGCTTAGAAAACGGCATAATTTCAACGAAATTTACGCCCCTTGCCCTCAAAATCTCCTTAATCCCTTCAGCATGATATCCTCCAGCCACCAAAACTTTAACCTCGTTTTTCAAAAGTCCACTTTCCAAAATCGTCCCAGCCATCGCCTCGTTTCTCTTCTCGGCCAAAGCATAAAATTCTCGCATATTCTTTCTAGCCTCAGCCAAAATCTCAGCCTTGCCAGAAAAATAATCTTTCCTAAAAATCTTCCTCGAAAATTTCCGCAAATCCTCAAAATTATTAGAATTTTCAAGCCTACTTTCAAAACTTTTTACCTCGAAAAAACTAAGATTATTCGCCAAATATTTCTCAAAATTATTCACAAAATTCTCGTTCACAAAAAAATTTTTCACATCGGTTTTATTAAAATTTATCGCCAAAATTAGCTCTTCTTCCAAGGCCTCAATCTCGCCCAAAAGTTTCACCTCGTCCAAACTTTTTTTCTCAGCCAAAAAATTCAAATAAAAAGCCAAATTCTTGTAATTCTTGGAAATATCAATATTTTTTTTCGCCAAAATCTCAGCTAAAAATTTATAATAATTTTCATCTTTTAAATTCTTTAAACTCAAAATTTCATCATCAGAAAGCAAATTTTGAATCTTTTCTACAACCTTAATCGCCTCAAAATTCGCCATCCCTAGATTTATCTCTAGTTTCCTTTTTGAAAGCTCCAAAACTTGATTTAAAACCGCATATTTTTCAAAAAAATCGTTAGAATTTTGATCGTTTTTTTGAACTTGAACAAAATTCTCATTCTCAAAAACATTTTTTAAATATTTTATGTAATTTTCCAAATCCAAATTCTCACAGGAAAACTTTGATTTTTCACCCAAAAATTTTGTCATATTAGAGCTCAAAAAATATTTTCTGTTCCTAAAATATCCGTTCTCAAGATTTTTGAAAACTTCGCCCAAATCCTCTAAAAATTTGAAAGATTTGTAAAATTTCCTAAAATTTTCCAGATACATCCTAACATCTTCCGCCCCAAAGACCTCGACATTTTCCTCAAAAAATTTGAACTTTTCTCCGCCCTGAATTAACCCTTTTTCCATAAAAATATTTAAATATTTTTCCCTTTCTTTCTTAGGTAAAACATTTAAAATCCTAAGGTCTAGCTTCCCAGCCTCCAGACCTTCCAGGTAAACTTTCGTGAAATTTTTGCCGTTTTCTGCCTTTATCCCCTTTAAAATCTGGTAAATATTTTCCTGAACACTTTTGTTTAGGTGGAGATCGTTTATGATGACGATTTTCCCGCTGGAATTCCCATTAAATGTCTCGACAATCTTGCCAAAACTGGAAATTCCACCTGCTTCAAATGCCCCAAGATTATAAGAGCTAAACAAATTCACCAAAAATGCAAAAACTAAAAAAATACTAACCTTTTTATCCCTAAAAAATTTT
>ONXP01000065.1 GCA_900321865.1 uncultured Elusimicrobia bacterium | reverse complement strand
TAGAAATAATTGTATCTGAAAACATAATTTTTCCATTTGGTGCTTTTTTCCAAGTGGTAAGTCCCATATTTTCTTTTGAACTATCAATTCTATTTTTTATAATTTCTGCAGATGTTTGTTTTGTAATGGCAAATAACAATTTATTTTGAACTGTGGCAAAAAATTTTTTCGTTATTTCACTTTCTTTTTGATAATCAATAGATGTAGCATAAATATCTGTAATTTTTTGATAAAACATTCTTTCACTTGCTCTAATATCTCTAATTTCTTCAAGCAGTTCGTCAAAAAATTTTTTATCAAATTTTGAACCATTTTTAAATCTATCGGAATCAATGGAAAAACCTTTGTAAATATAATTATGTAGTATATTTGTAGCCCATTGTCTAAATTGTGTGCCTTTTAAAGAATTTACTCTATATCCAACTGCTATAATTGCTTCAAGAGAATAAAAAGAAGTTTTATAATTTTTTCCATCTTCCGCAGTATGTGTAAAAAATGCACATACTGAATCTTTATTTAATTCTCCACTATTGAATATATTTTTTAAATGTTTTGTGATAACACTTCTATCAATTCCATATAATTCTGCCATTTTTTTTTGAGTAAGCCATAAATTATTATCTTTATATAGAACTTCAATTTTAACTTTTTGATATTCTGTTGTATATATTATGATTTCGTTATTATTATTCTTTTTCATTAGCATTTATAGTTTTTAATATTTCTTCCAATTCACTAATATTTTGAGAAATTATATTACTTGTTTCTTCCATTTTTGAAAATATTTCATTTATTGATAATTTTGATAAATCATCTTCTTCTTGTTTAATCCAAAAAATATCTAAACTAGTATTATCTCTATTTATAAGTTCATCGTAAGTAAATTTTCTCCACCTGCCATTTGGATTTGTATCTTTATTATAGGTCTCATGTCTATTTTCTTGATTATAACATTTAACGAAATCTTCTAAATCACTTCTTTTTAATGTATTTGTTTTAAGTGTATGTTTTATACCAATTCTATAATCGTAAAACCAAGTTTCCTTTGTTTTTTCTCCACCATTAAAAAATAAAACATTTGCTTGAATTCCTGGTCTATAAAATATACCTTTTGGTAATCTTAAAATTGTATGTAGATTAAAATCATTTAAAAGTTTTTTTCTAATTATTTCACCAGCTCCACTTTCAAATAAAACATTATCAGGAACAACAATTGCAACTCTACCATTTTGTTTAATTGATAACATTATATGTTGTAAAAAGTTTAATTGATTATTTTTTGTTGTAGCATAAAAATTAGGTCGCATTGACGAAATATCGGTAGCTCCTTCGGGTCTAGTACCAAAAGGAGGATTCGCTAAAATAATATCAAATAACTTTTCTGTATCTTTTTCAAGTGAATCTCTACATTCAATAGGTGAATTTGAAAGTCCTATTTCGTGTAAATATAAATTCATGGAAGCAAGTGTAACAAGAAGCGATGTATTATCATAACCAGTGAAAGTATTATTTTTTAGTTTTTCTGAATCTTGGTTATCTTTTATTTGTTTTTTCATATAATTATATGAAGATAGCAGGAACCCACCAGTTCCACAAGCGGGATCACAAATTGTTTCACCAATTTTTGGTTTAATACAATCTACAATAGCAGAAATTAATGCTCTTGGGGTAAAATATTGACCTGCTCCTGATTTTGAATCTTGCCCATTTTTTTCTAAAATTGTCTCGTATATTTCTCCTTTTAAATCAATATCTAGCCTGGTCCAATTTTCTTCATCTATCATATTTATTATTTTTTTTAAATGAATTGGAGTATTTATTTTATTTTGAGCTTTTACAAAAATTGTACCTATAAGCCCAGACATTTGTGAAAGTTTTTTTAATATATCTTCATATTTCTTTACAAGTTCTTCTCCATTTAATTCTATCAGTTTATTCCATCTTAAATCACTAGGAATATTACTTTCTATTTCCATTTCAAATGCTTCATATTCCATTTTTAAAAATAATAGATATGTCAATTGAATTATATAATCAGTGGCACTAACACCAGCAGAAGATAAAACATTTGCTATCTCCCATACTTTTTTTAATAAATGTTCTTTATTTGCCATTTTTATTCCTATCTTAATATAAAATTTGATAAACTAGGTAACATCTCTTTTACAATATCCTTTCCATAAACAGAAATAATATTGGAAAGTAAATGTTTTTCACTTTTTAAATCATCATATCTAATAGCACCATCTCTTGCTATTCTTTCTGCTAAAATCTTTGCATATTTTTTTTGATCGTCTGTTAATGAAGACTTTAAATATGATTTATTTGAACCAACCCATAATTCAAAATTTTGCTTATATGTGGATTCAATTGATTTAAGCTCATTTGTGAGTTTATATCCATATTTACAGAGTGGAATATAGTTGGTTATATTATCTATTTTATTTTCTTTTAAATTTAATATATTATAAGATTTCCATAAATAAGAAATTTCAAATTTAATATTTTTTTCAGTTAATTTTTCTTTTAAATCTATTAATGAATTATTTGTAACTAAATTTAATTTATTATTATATATGTTATTTAGAGTTTCTATTCTATTTTTATTTTCGTTTATATAAAATTCAAATTCTTCTTTAATTTTAGTAGCATCTATTTTTGAAAAACCGCTATAAGTAATTTGTATATCTTTTTTATATCTATATGTTTTTCCTGCATTTAATTCTAATAATTTTTCTCTTGCTTTTGGGTTAGAAGATAGTGGTGATACTAATTTTTTTCTTTCAAAATTATCATTATTTATATCAATAAAAGGTGGCAATGTTTCATTTTCTAAGGCATTATTAAAATTAATTATTAAATTTTTTAAAGATATTTTTGCTAAATTTTCAAATTCTAATCTTTCTTTTTCTTCTGTATTTAAGTTAATTCTTGATAATTTTCCAGCAAGATTATGTATTAAATAATCTTCTAAATTTCCTTTTGTAATTTCTTCTAACAAATATTGTAATGTTAATATTTTGCATTTATTTTTTTCATTATCTATTAGTTTATATTTTTCATGTTCTGTAACTCCCAATGTATCAACTAAATAAAAATTTTCCTTACTTTTAGCATTAGGAGTAACTTTTAATAAAAAGTCAGAATCAATAGTTCTACAACCTCTTCCTATCATTTGTTTATATAAAATATCAGATTTTATGTCTCTCATAAACATAACTATTTCTAGTGGCTTTATATCTGTTCCTGTGGATAAAAGAGTAACTGTTATAGCAATTCTAAAATCTTTTTCATTTATAAAATTTCTAATTAATTTTTGAGAATCAGTAGAATATGTTATTTTTTGAATAAAATTTTCATTTTGCCCTTTAAATACTTCTTTTGCTATTTCAATTATTAAATCACAATGTTTTTCATTTTCAGCAAATATTAAAGTTTTTGGAATATATTCTATTTTAGGTTCTCTTTCAGGATATAAATCTTTATAAATGGAATCTTTAAAAGTTTCTAATGTTTTTTTAATATCTTCTGTATTAAAATGAGTTTTATTTAGACAGGAAGTTTTTAAATTTTTTTCAGTTTCTAATTTTATATTTTCATTTTTCCCAGTCCAATTGCTAGTTTGATTTATTGTTTTTCCTTTTTCTAATTTTATTTCCTTTTTATTTTCAATATCTCTTTCTATTCTATAAATTTCATAAGGTACATTAATTCCATCTAATATTGATTTTTCATAAGTATAATTTAAAACTTTATTGTTATTAAAAAAATTTTCTGTTTCAATAGAAGGAGTTGCTGTTAACCCTATTTTATATGAATTTTCAAAATAATTTAGAACCTTTTTCCATTTTCCATAAATAGATCTATGACATTCATCTATTATAATCAAATCAAAAAAATCTTTTTCTATAAAAGTTTTGTTTTTATCAAATTCAATAACTTTTTCTTCATCATTATCTTTATAATCATCTAATTCATCTTTTTCATCTTCATATTTTTGGTTAGTTAAAACAGAAAATAATCTTTGAATTGTAGATATATAGACATTAACACTTTTATTTATTTCAGAATTTTTTAATTTTTCAATAATAAATCTCTCACCTAATGATTTTGAATTTTGATTAGAATTATAGTTAAATTCATTTTTTGCTTGTTCTCCCAGGTTGTTTCTATCAACTAAAAATAAAATTCTTTTTATCTCAGTATATGATAAAAATCTATCAATAATAGTTTTTGCTACAAAAGTTTTTCCTGAGCCAGTTGCCATTACAATCAATGCTTTTTTATCTCCATTTTTAAAGCTATTTTCAAGGTTTCTAATAGCTTCAAACTGGCAGTCTCTAAAAATATTATTTCCATTAATTAATTTTTTATTTTCTAACTTTGGAAGACAAGAAAAATAAGGAAGATTTTTTAAAAATTCTCTTTTTATTTCCTTTGGTGTGTGAAAATTAGTTATTTCTTTCCAATCATTGCTTCTATATTTGAATAAAATTTTTTTCCCATTTGATATATAAACCAGAGGTAATGGCTTTTCCAATACTTGATATGTATTTGGTATAATTTTTGTATAGTTTATTGCTTGATTTTTTGCTTTTTCTAGATTAACTTCTTCTCTTTTTGCTTCTATAACTCCAATTATTTTCCCATCTAACATCAATAAATAATCTGCTTCTTTATTATTTTCTAAAAGACCTTCTGTAATAGTACAAGGATAAGAAGTAGAAAAAGAACTTCTAGAAACAACTTCCCAATCTAATTCTTTTAATTTTTCATCAATTATTTTTCTAACTTTTTCTTCTGGTAATTCCATTTCTTTATTAAATATTTTTAACTATAATTATTTTTATTTTTTTTAAGCTAAATTTTTTATTAATTTTAAATTTTATATTATTAATTTTAAATTTTTTTTAGCTTTTTTTAATCTAATTTTTATAAAAATTTATAAAAAATTATTCTTTTGGCTACTAAACTTTAAAGATTTTAAATTTTTAGAGAATTAATAAAAATGAAATTTTATATTTAGATATTTTTAGTTAGAAAATTTGTTTTTGTAATAAATTTAATTTCATCTTTAATCTGTTATTTTTATATTTAATATATTTATATTTTATTTGTTAAATAATAATAATTTTTAGGATTTTTGTTTTAAATTTTGAAAGAAACTTCTAAAATTTATAAAAGTATAAACTTTAAAGATTAAATTAAATTAAAATTACTTTAATCTTTTAAAGACTTTTTAAATGTTATAAAAATTATAAAACTATTTTTATTTTTAACATTAACATTATTATCAAAATTTATAATTTAATGTTTTATCTTTTAATTAAAAAAATAAAATAGGTTAAAAATTTTATGGAAAATAAGAAAATTAATCTATGGATTTAGAAAATATTAAAGAAATATTAAAAAATATAAAAAGAACAAAATTTGGTATAAGCATTCCTTCTTTAAGGATTTTTGCTAAAGATTTAGCTAAAAATCAAAAATCATTTATAAACCTCCAAGATTTTTCATCTCATGAATTAAAATTATTATATGCTTTATTTATAGGATATTTAGACTATGATATAAATTTTTTAATGAAATATTTTGATAATTTTATAAAGTATGTAGATACTTGGGATATTAATGACCTTTTATGTCAAAATTTTAAAATCGCTAGAAAATATCCTAAAATATTTTTTGATTTTTTAATGAAATATAAAGATACAAAAAAAGAATTTGAAAGTAGAATAGTTTCAGTATCACTATTGACACATTTTTTAAATGATGAATATATTGATAAAGTTATAAGTATTTTAAATAATTTAAATACTGATAAATATTATTCAATGATGGGTGTAGCTTGGGCTATTGCAATTATTGCAGCGAAATTTCCAGAAAAATGTTTAGAATTTTTGAAATCAAAAAATTGTAATCTAGATAAAATAACTTTTAACAAAACACTTCAAAAGATAAAAGAATCTTTTAGAGTAAAGAATGAAATAAAAATTTTAATAAAAGATATGAAGAAAATGTAAATCAATTTTTATTAGAGTTAAACAATTTATTTTTTAAAATAGAATAAAATTTTTAAAAATATTAAAGATTAGATTAAAAATTAAATAAAATTCAATATTGTATTAAAATACTTAATTTAAATATATAAATAATTAAAATAGTGATAAAAATTGTAAATTTTTATTGTTTTTTGTGTAGAATATTAGTTAATTTTTAACATCATTAGATGTGGCAGAAAATATTTTTATTTTTATTGTTAATTTTTATAATTATAGATTTTTGATTTTTTTATAAGGAAAAAATGAAAAATAAAATTTTTGATATTGTAGCTATAGTTATTGGCATTTCTGGTTCTGGAAAAACTAATGTTATTAAAACATTAGAAGATATAGATTTTTATTCTATTGATAATCTTCCTATAAAATTTATTCCTAATATTTTGGAAAATTTTTTTGATGCAGAAAAATCTAATATAAAAAAAATAGCATTTGGAATAGATTCTAGGGAAATAAATTTTTTAGAAAAGTTTGAAAAATTAAAAGATTATTTGTCTATCAAAAAAAAAGAAAAAAAAACCCTTTTAGATTATAAAATTTTATTTATTGATGCGAGTGATAAAATTTTATGTAGAAGATTTCAGGAAACTAGAAGAAAGCATCCATTAAACATTCAAAACGATTCTTTTTTAGAACAAAATATTAAGAAAGAACGAGATATTTTAATGGGAGTAATAAAACATGCTGATAAAATAATAGATACTTCTGATTTATCAGTTATTAGACTAAAAACAATAATAAAAAATTATTTTAATTATGATTCTGAAAAAATAATTATAAATATTATATCTTTTGGTTTCAAATATGGTTTGCCATATGATGTGTCTATGATGTTTGATGTTAGATTTCTTCCTAATCCATATTATGTTGATGAGCTAAAAAATTTAACTGGGAATGATGAAAAAATTGTAGATTTTGTATTAAATAATTTAGAAACTAAAAAATTTGTTGAAAAACTTTTAGATTTTATCTTTTATCTTATTCCACTTTTTATAAAAGAGGGTAAAAATTATATTAGTTTTGGAGTGGGATGTACTGGTGGAAAGCATCGCTCGGTTGTTATTACTAATCTTTTAGCTAGGGAAATAAAAAATAAATTTTTACATAATACAAATATTATTCATAGAGACATAAATAAATGATTTTAAAGCCTTTATTTTCTAAACTTAAATTTAAGTTGAAATTTAAAAAGAAGAAAAATTTAAATTTTAAAGATATAAAAATTGCTCTTATTGGTGGAGGAACGGGACTTTCTAATGCTATTTTAGGCTTAAAAAAATATAACAAAAATTTGTCTGCAATAGTCGCTGTTTCAGATGATGGCGGAAGTTCTGGGAAACTTAGAGAGGAATTTGATATCATTCCGCCAGGGGACATTAGAAATTGTTTAGTAGCGATGGCAGATAAAGATTTTTTGCTAGCTAAATTATTTGATTACAGATTTAATATTCCTAATAAAAGTTCAAAATTTAATGGTCATAGTTTTGGAAATTTGTTTATTTTAGCTTTATCAGAAGTTTTCGGCAGTTTTGAAAAGGGTATTATAGAAGCGAATAAAATTTTATTAACCAGAGGGAAGGTTATTCCATCTAGTTTTGAGAAAATAAAACTTTTAGCTAGGAAAATTTTTAATGGAGAAAAAACTGGAATAATAAAAGGAGAATCTAATATTGTCTCTACATTAGGTGAAATTTCTGATATTTGGCTTGAACCTAGTAGTCCTAAAGCATCTAGAATTGCCATAAAATCCATTCTAGATGCAGATATTATTATAATAGGGCCTGGGAGTTTTTATAGTAGCATCATTTCTAATCTTTTGATTAAAGATATTACAGATAGTATAAAAAAAAATAAAAAAGCTATAAAAATTTTTGTTTGTAATATAATGGAGCAAAATGGAGAAACTAATAATTTAAAAGTTTTAGATTATTTGAATATATTAGAAAAATATTTAGGGAAAGGAATTTTAGATTTTATATTAGTCAGTGATAATTCTTCATTGCCAAAAAATTTATTGAAAAAATATTTTTCTTTTAAACAAAAACCGGTTATGGATAATTTGACAGAAGAAATATGTAAACAAAAAAAAATTAAGAAAATTTCTGTAAAATTTTTGAAAAATAAAAAAGATTTATACCTTAGACATGATCCTATACTTTTAGCAAAAGTTATAAAAGAAGTATTTTATTTGAAAAAAAACATCTAATATTTTATATTATTCTAATGAATAGACATTTTTTTTTAAATATTATAAAATACTGTTTTTATAGGGAAAAAAATGTTAGGAATAATAATTGTTTGTCATAAAGATTTAGCTTTATCTATTAAACTTGCTTCTTGTAGTATTCTTGGTAAAAAGGATTATTTTGAGGCTATAGAAGTTCTTTCTAATGATACAAAAGAAGCAGTTTCTATAAAAATCAAAAATATTGTGAAAGCCTGGGAAAATTTGGATGGAGTTTTGATTTTTGTTGATCTTTTTGGTGGGACTCCGTGCAATGCTTCATTAGATTTATTAAAAGAATATGAAAATATAGATATTATTACTGGGGTAAATTTACCTATGATTCTTTTTGCTTTATCTAATAATGAAAAATATAAAACAGTCTCTAGTCTTGTCGAAAATGTCTTAAAAGTTTCTACGAAATCTATTATAAATTTAAAGAATTTAAACATTTTTAAGAGGTAAAAATGTTGGCAAAATTTTTTAGGATTGACGATAGGCTTCTTCATGGACAGGTTTTAGAGGGTTGGGTTAATAAATTTCATATACAGCACATAATTTTACCAAATGACGAAATAGCAGAGGATTTTATGTGGCAAAATCTTATGAAAATGACCTTGCCTAATGATTTTGATATTATAATTGACAAAGTAGACAATATAATTTCAAAGTTTAAAGCTGGCAAAATCAATATTACCAGTGATACTTTAATATTAGTCGCATCGCCAAAAGATGCATATTCTTTGATAGAAAATAATATTGTGCCAGAGTATGTCAATGTCGGTGGGATGCATTACAAAGATGGAAAAGAGCAAATTTTTGAATTTTTATCTGTTGATAAGTCTGACTGCATGTATTTGAATTTAATTAATAAAAAAAACATATCATTATTGGGAAAGCCTTTGCCTGATTCTGAGACTGTAGATATTATGAAAAATATAATTGGCTTAGATATATTCCCTAAATCTTAGGAGTTTTTTGTTTATGAAAAAAATCATAAAAATTACAGATACATCTCTAAGAGATGCACAACAATCTAGTTTTAGTAGGCATTTTGATATAGATGAAATTGCTTCTTTTTTAGATGATTTAGATCAGTGCAATTTTGAATTTTTAGAAGTTTTTGGTGGGGCAACTTTTGAGGGAGATTTAAAGTTTTGGAACGAGAATCCTTGGAAAAGACTTTCTTTTATCAAAAAAAATATAAAAAAAACTCCGCTTCAGATGAGTATTAGAGGGAAAAATTTAGTTGGTTATAGACCTTTTTCTGATGAAATTATAGAACGATTTTTAAAGACTTCTTTTGATTTTGGAATTTCTTCATTAAAAGTTTTTGATCCTTTGAACGATATAGATAATTTGAAATCAATCATAAAAATTGCAAAGGCTAATAATATTTTGGTTCAGGGAGTAGTGTGTTATACCATTGCTAAGGGTTATGATCTGAATTTTTATTTAGAATATGTAAAAAAATTGGCAATGGAGGGTGTAGACGGTATAACCATAAAAGATCCAGCTGGAATTTTATTGCCAAATGTTTTAGTAGATTTGATAAAAAGTTTTAAAGAAAATATAAAACTTCCTATAAAACTTCATTCACACATCACAAATAATATTGCTAGTCTTACATATTCTGAAGCTATAAAAAATGATATAGATGGACTAGATTGCACTTTTTATCCTATGTCATTTCCTGCATCTCAGCCTGCTATAGAAAATATGATAAAAATTTTTGAAAATGATTTAAAAGAAGAAAAGTTTAGTTTTGATATAAACATTCCCAATGTTTTAGTCTTGTCAAAAAAAGTAATGAATATTTGTTCAAAGCAAAATATGGAAAAATTATCGTTTCCACTAAATTTACAAGATAGTTTTAAGTATCAACTTACCAGAGGTTCTTTCAATTTTTTATACGATCAATTAAGAATAAAAAATATGTTAGATTCTTTGCAAGAAGTTTTAGAAGAGGTTTATAAAGTTAGAGAGGATTTAGGATTTCCTCCAATGATTACTCCTATTAGTCAATTAATTATTGCCCAGGCTATCTATAATGTGATATTAGGAGAAAGGTATAAATTAATTCCAAAAGAAATAAAAGATTTTATAAAAGGCAGATATGGAAAAACAGTTAATCCTATCAGTCAAAAATTATTAGAAATTATTTCAAAAGAAAAGACTATTATTAATGATAATTTTAGAAAAACTAATTTTGACGATTTGACTTTTGAGAAAATTAAACAAATAGTTCCAGATGATTTGATAATGGATGAAACAGATTATTTGACATATGCTATTTTTCCAGAGCTTGCTATAAATTTATTTAAGTATAGAAAGGATCCTGAAAAATTTAAAAACGAAAATATAAATAAAAATAGAGTTTCTACTCCCGAGGAAGATATATCTATAATTAACAAACTTATGGAAGAAAAAAATATCTCAGAATTTGAATTGCAAGAGGGAAATACTCATATATTTATAAAAATTTCTTCAGATGATGATTTTTTACTAGAAGCAAGAAATCAAAATACATTTTCACAAAAAGTTTTTTTAGAAAATAAAAATAATAAAAAGCCTTTGGATAAAAAAATAGATGAAACTCCAAAGGACACAATAAAATCTCCAATTCAAGGAGTCTTTTATTGCAAGCCTAGTCCTGATTCTATTCCTTTTGTAGGGATTGACGATATTATAGACGAAGGGACTACGATTTGCATAATAGAATCTATGAAGGTTATGAATGAAATAAAGTCGCATTGCAAATGCAAAATTAAACAAATTTTAGTAAAAGATAAATCCGCCATAGATCAAAATCAGGATTTATTTGTAATAGAAAAGATATAAGGAGCAAAAATGTTTTTAAAATTAAAAAAAGGAACTACCGAAGAGGGAATAAAACATATAATAGATAAAATAAAAGAATTAGGATTTGAGGCACATTTGTCTAGAGGAGCAAATTCTACCATCATAGGAATTATAGGGGAAAATGTTTTAAAGACTAAGGATATATTTGAATCTATGTTTATGGTGGAGTCTTGTACTCCTATTTCAAAGCCTTATAAATTGGTTTCAAAAGAATTTAATGATAAAAAAGTCGTGATAAAATTATCTCATAATGTAGAAATTGGTAATAAAAAAATTGCTGTAATAGCAGGCCCTTGTTCTATAGATAATATTGATTATTTATATGAAACAGCTTCTTCGGTAAAACAATGTGGAGCTACCCTTCTTAGAGGAGGAGCTTTTAAGCCTAGAACTTCACCTTATTCGTTTCAAGGGCTGGGGCTTGAAGGCTTAAAAATGTTAAAGAAAGTTGGCGATGATTGTAAAATGCCGATAGTAACTGAGGCTATGAATTTGGAACAAGCAAAACTTATAGCAGATTATGCTGATATAATTCAGGTAGGAGCTAGAAATTCTCAAAACTTTGACCTTTTAAAAGAATTAGGGAAGATAGGTAGACCGGTTTTATTAAAAAGAGGTATAGCTATGACTATATCAGAATTTTTGATGTCTGCAGAATATATAGCATCAAAGGGTAATTATAACATAATTTTGTGTGAAAGAGGAATTAGAACATTTGAGACATCCACCAGGTTTACATTAGATTTAAATGCAGTTCCAGTTTTAAATTCTCTGACGAATCTTCCAGTTATAGTTGATCCTAGCCACGGAACCGGAGTGAGATCATATGTTATGCCGATGTCTAGGGCATCTATTGCTGCCGGTGCAGATGGCCTTATAGTAGAGGTTCACCCAAAGCCTGAATGTGCTTTATCTGACGGCTCTCAGACTTTATATGCAGATAAGTTTAATGAATATATGAGCGAGGTAAAAAAAATAGCTTTGGCTATGGATAGAGAAATTTAAGTTTTTATTTTTATATTTATGAAAAAAATATTGAAGATATTTATAAAAGTTTTGTCAGGGTTTTTAATAAGTTATTTTTTTTTATATTTAGTTTTGAGAAAAATTAATGTAAAAGAAGTTTTTTATTATATAAAAAATGCGAGTATTTTTTGGATAATAATTTTTGTTTTTATTTCGGTTTTTATATATTTTTTGAAAAGTGTTAGATTTCTTTATCTAAATTTAGATATAAAAGAAAAAAAGCTAAAAACTATTTTTGTGTTTATGAAAAATTTGTTGATAGGATTTATGTTAAACAATTTTTTACCATTTAGAACTGGAGATATTTTTAGGGCGGTTTCTTTATCAAAGATTTATGATACAAATAAATCTCATATTATAGGAGCAACGATTTTAGAAAGGTTGTTTGATATTTTGAGTATTTTTAGCTTTTTTATGTTATTTTTTATAATTACTCACGTAGATATTCCCAATAGTTTAAAAATTTTTAATCAAATAGGTTTAGTTATCGTCGGAATTATTTTTTTTGTTTTGTTATTTTTTAAAAAATATAAAGTTATTCTTTTTAGAAAAATGAATTTTTTTTGTAAACTCAAATTTTTTAAAAAAATAAATTTTACATTTAATGCTGTCTTAAACGGTTTTTCTTCTCTCGATAAAAAAACAGAATTTATAAAATTTTATATATTTTCTTTATTTATTTGGTTTTTAGAAGGAATATCATATTTTTTTATTGGGAGAGCAGTGCATTTAGAAATAAGTATTTTAAAATTTATTTTTGTTATGACTGTTGTTTGTTTTTTTAGTATGATTCCGTCAGGGCCATTTTTTTTAGGAACTTTTGAAGGTGGGGCGATACTTGCATTAGAGAGATTTTTTGTAGATAAAGAAAAAGGAATGGCTTTTGCAATAATTTTGCATTTTTTACAAATTATTTTAATAAGTTCTTTAGGTTTAATATTTTTGTTTAGATCAAAAAATAAAATTTTAGATTTATTTTACAATAGAAAGTAGCTTTTGGATAAGGTTTTTTTATGGGATTAAAAATTATAAAAAAAATAGAAGATTATAAAAATTTTTACAAGGATTTTTTATATAATAAAAAAATAGGCTTTGTTCCAACTATGGGAGCACTTCATGAGGGGCATTTATCTTTATTAAAAAAAGCTAAGGAAAATAACGATGTTGCGATAATGAGTATTTTTGTAAACCCTATCCAATTTGGTGAAAATGAAGATTTTGATAAATATCCTAGGACTATAGAAAAAGATATTTTTTTGGCTGAAAAATTGGGAATAGACATAGTTTTTTATACTGATGAAAATGAATTGTATCCACAAAAACAAACTTTTTTTGTATCTAGTGATAGCATAATGTTTACCAGTAGGCTTTGTGCTAATACCAGAAAGAATCATTTTAAGGGTGTTGCGACAATAGTAACTAAATTATTCAACATAATTAAGCCTAATGTTGCATATTTTGGTCAGAAAGATTATCAACAATTTCTTCTTATAAAAAATATGGTAAAAGAGCTGAATATGGATGTAAATATCCAAATGTGCCCTATAATTAGAGAAGAAGATGGTTTGGCTAAAAGTTCACGAAATATCTATTTAAAGGATAAAGAAAGGCAGGAAGCAACTATACTTTATAAAGCACTAAAATTGGGAGAAAAAATTTTAACATCTAGTCAAGATTTATTAGATAACATAAAATTAGCTAAAGAAGAAATAGAAAACTTGATAAATAGTTCAAAACTTTTAAAAATTGATTATATATCTATATGCAATGCTTCATTGTTAGAAGAAATTACTAAAAAAGACTTGGAAAAAAAGAATAGTATAAATGTTTTAATAGCGATAGCTGTATATATAGGGAATACTAGACTGATAGATAACGAGATTGTAAGTGTAAAAATAAACTAGCGCGTACGGGGCTCGAACCCGTTGTCTCCACCTTGAGAGGGTGGCGTCTTAACCAGATGGACCAACGCGCCAAATTTTTTAAAAAATACCATAATAAAAACATTTTGTCAAATATTTTTAGGAAAATCTATGATAGAATTTAAAAATATTACAAAGACATATAAAATGGGAAAAATGTCTTATGAGGCTCTAAAAGGCATAAATTTAATTATAGAAGATGGAGAATATGTTGCGATTATAGGTCCATCAGGATCTGGAAAATCAACCCTTTTACATGTTATGGGACTTTTACATAAACCGAGTTTTGGAGATTATTTTTTAAATGGAGAAAATATAAAGGGTTTTTCTGATAAAGATTTAGCTTTGATTAGAACCAGTTTGATAGGCTTTGTGTTTCAGCAATTTCATCTTTTACCAAAATTATCAGCTTATGAAAATGTGGCACTTCCTTTGATGTATTCAGGGCATTTAGAAAATAAAATTACTGCAAAAGATAGGCTTTTTGATGTTTCACTAGGAACCAAAATTTATAATAGACCTAATGAAGTCTCTGGTGGAGAGCAACAGAGAATGGCAATAGCTAGATCTTTAATCAATAATCCAGAAATTATTTTGGCGGATGAACCAACAGGAAATTTGGATTCAAAAAATAAAGTAGAGATAATGAATCTTTTGGAAAAATTGCATAAAAATGGAAATACATTGGTTGTCATAACACACGAAAAAGAAATTGCTGATAGAGCAGATAGATTGATAAAGGTTCAAGACGGATTAATAGTTATGGATAAAAATATCAAAAAGGAATCTATTCTTTTTCAAAAACCTTATAAAAAAATTTCAGAAATAATAGAATCTAGAAATACTAAAAAAGAAAAGAATAAACTTCAATCTGTTTTTGAAAAATTTTTAAATTATAATTTTCAAGCTATAATGACTTTGTTCCAAAATAAAATTCGATCTTTTTTGTCAATGCTTGGGATTTTAATAGGAGTTGCAGCTGTAATTGCAATGTTAGCCTTAGGAGAAGGTGCCAAAATTTCTATGAAAGAAAATTTAAAAGGCCTAGGGTCAAACTTAGTTATTGTCAGGCCAGGGCCTAGGAAAACTACGGGAGCGAGCCTTGCTATAGGATCGGTTTCTAGATTTGATTTTAGAGATGTTAGTTCTTTGAGGAAAATTTCTGGAATTAAAAATATTTCTCCGACAATTAATGGAAATTGTCAAATAGTTTATGAAAATAATAATTCTAATACCAGGATAGAAGGAGTAGGAAAAGATTATGCTTCTATGCACTCTCTTATTCCTAAAATTGGAAGATTTTTTAATGGAGAAGAAGTCAAAAATAGAGAAAAAGTTGCTGTAATAGGAACAACAGTTTTAAAAAATTTATTTTCAGATACTAATCCAATAGGAAAAACTTTAAAAATTAACAGAATAAATTTTAAAATAATAGGAATTTCCCCGACAAAAGGGTCAACAGGTTTTAGAGATCAGGATGATACTGTTTATATTCCAATAACTACAGCTATGTATAGACTTTTGGGGAATAAATATTTTAATACTATAGAATTAGAAATTGAAAGTCAGGACAAATACGAAAAAGTTGAACAAAAAGTAAGAAGTATTTTATATAAAAATCATAAAATAAAAGAGACAGAACCTGATGCTATTAGGGTTCAAAATATGCAAGAAATTAGAGAAACGATGTCAAAAATAACGAATACGATGACAATGCTATTAGGTTTTATTTCTGCGTTATCTTTATTAGTTGGCGGAATTGGGATAATGAATATAATGCTAGTATCTGTCACAGAAAGAACGAAAGAAATAGGTCTAAGAAAAGCAATAGGTGCAAATAATGAAGATATAATGCTTCAATTTTTAATAGAATCTATAATTTTATCGTTTTGTGGCGGAGTTATAGGAATAATATTTGGCGGGATGTCAGCTTATGTTTTGGGATTAATCTCAAAGTGGGCAATAAAAATTACTCTAAAATCTATAATATTATCCAGCGGTTTTTCTATATTTGTCGGAATATGTTTCGGACTTTGGCCAGCAAAAATAGCTTCTAAATTAGATCCTATAGAAGCTTTGAGATACGAATAAAAAATTAAAAATTTTCCTTAATATATTCTATAGCACCTTTAAAAATAAAATAACCATCCGCATAGTCTAGATAGTTAAAATCTTTGTTTTTTGATTTAGAAAGAGTCCAATTTTTAGTCTGATATTTTTTAAAAGCTCTTTCTGGATGTGGCATCAAACCTAAAACATTGCCTAGTTTATTCGTTATTCCAGCAATTGCATTAGTAGCTCCATTAGGACAAATCGGATATTTATCTGAAATATTTCCAAATTCATCCGAATAGCTAAAAGCTACTAGGTTTAAATCTTCGATTTTTTTTAAAATTTCCGGATTTGTTATAAATTTTCCTTCTCCATGAGCCCACGGAATAGAAATAACTTTTGGTAAATATTTTAAAAATGGAGATTTATTTTTATCATTTTTTTTCAAATATCCCCAGGAACATTCAAATTTTCCAGAATCGTTATTGATTAAACTAGTATATTGAACTTTATCAAAAATTCCGTCAATTCCAGGTAAAAGTCCAGTTTTTACTAAAACTTGAAATCCATTACAAATTCCTAAAATTAATTTTTTAGAATTAACAAAATCATAAAGAGAATCTTTTATTTTGTAAATAATTTCATTAGCCAAAACTTTTCCAGCAGAAATATCATCGCCAAAAGAAAATCCTCCCGGAAAAACTAGAATTTGATAGGAGGCTAAATCTATTTTATTTGAAACTAATTTTTTTATATTAATTTTATCGACTTTTGAACCAAAGTCTAAAAAACTTCTAGCTGTTTCTTCGTCGCAATTGGTGCCAGGAGCTTTTATGATTAATACTTTTATATCTTTATTTTCCATTATAAACCCTAATTATTTATTAAATTCTAAAAATTTTGAAATGTTTAGAATTTCTGCTTCTTTAAAATAATTTCCAATAATTTGCATACCTATAGGCATAGAATTTGAATTCTTACCTACTGGAATAGATATGGCAGGAATGCCGGCTAAATTAACAGATATAGTGTAAATATCAGACAAATACATAGATAAAGGATCGGAAATTTTTTCTCCAATTTTAAATGCTATACTAGGCGAAGTCGGAGTTATAATAAAATCAACTTCTTTAAATGCATTTACAAAGTCTTGTTTAATTAAATTTCTTACTTTTTGAGCTTTTTTATAATATGCATCATAGTATCCACTGGATAGTGAAAAAGTTCCCAGCATAATTCTTCTTTTTACTTCGTTGCCAAAGCCAATACTTCTAGTTTTAGTATATTCTTCTAATAAGTTTTTAATATTTTTTTCTCTAAACCCATATTTTACACCATCAAATCTAGCAAGATTTGCACTAGCTTCACTAGATGCAACTATATAATATGTGCTGACAGAATATTCAGTATGGGGAAGAGATATTTTTTTTATAATTGCTCCATTTTTTTCTAAAAATTCAATTTTTTCAAAAATTATATTTTTTATTTCGTTATCTAAGCCTTCTTTAAAAAATTCATCAGGAATTCCAATCGTTTTATTTTTTATATCTATATTTTTTAATTCTTCTATAAAGTTTGGAACTTTTATATTGATAGAAGTAGAATCTTTTTCGTCGTATCCGGAAATTATATTTAATATTTTAGCCATATCATCTATAGAATTGGTAAAAGGACCTATTTGATCCAGACTAGATGCAAAGGCTACTAATCCATATCTAGATACCGTTCCATAAGTAGGTTTTAATCCATAAACTCCACAAAAAGATGCTGGCTGTCTTATTGAACCTCCAGTATCAGACCCTAGAGCCAAAGGAACAAAATCTGCTGAAACTGATGCTGCGCTGCCACCTGACGATCCGCCTGGAACTCTTGATAAATCTAAAGGATTTTTAGTAATCCCAAAATAAGATGTTTCTGTGGAAGAACCCATAGCAAATTCATCCATATTGGTTTTTCCTATTATGATAGCATCTTCTTTTTCTAATTTTTCTATTACAGTGGCATTATATGGACTTCTAAAATTTTCTAAAATTTTTGAAGCACAGGTCATTCTTTCATTTTTTACATTAATATTATCTTTTATTGCAATAGGAATACCAAAAAGCTCACCCACTGGTTCCCCATTTGACAATTTTTTATCTAAAAAAGCAGCTTTTTCTAAAGCTTTAGTTTTAGATAAAGTTATGAAAGAATTAATTTCTTTATCTCTAGTTTCTATATCTTCAAAAATTTTTTTGATTAAATTTTCTACAGTAATTTTTTTGTTTAAAATTAAATTTTTAATAGAATCTATTGTTTTCATTCTATCACCTTCTTAACTTTTAAAAACTTACCATCTGTGCTAGGTGCATTTTTCATTAAATCTTCGTGAAAATTATAATTTTTTACTTCATCAGGGCGCATAAAATTTTGATTATCAAAGCCTTCCATTTTAAATTCTAAAACATCATCAGTTTTTATCTCGTTTAGTTTTTCTATGTATGACAAAATATTGTCTAATTGAGTTAAAAACATTTCTTTTTCTTTATCTGTCAATTTCAGCCTAGCCAAACTTGCAACTTTTTCAACATCTTTTATGGTCAACATATAAACAAACTCCTACGAATATAATACTTTTTTAATAGCTTCTTTATATATTTTATGTTCAATATTTAAAACTTTTTTTGCAATTTCATTAGAGGTTTTACAATCACTAATATCTATTTTTTCTTGTAATATGATTTCACCACTATCAGGCTCCTCCGTAACAAAATGAACTGTCGCCCCAGAAAATTTTTTTTTGGCTTTTAAAACCGCCTCATGAACTTTTATTCCATACATCCCAATTCCACCAAATTTAGGTAAAAGCGACGGATGTATGTTTATAATTTTATTTGCATATTTTTTAAAAATAATTTTATCTAAAATCACTAAAAACCCTGCAAGGCATATTAAATCTGGGTTGTATTTATCAAATATTTTCATTAACTCCAAAGTATACTCTTTTCTATCTTTATTTTTGCTAGGTAAAATGAGAGTTTCTATATTATAATCTTTCGCTTTTTCAATAGCCAAAGCATTAGAATTATTGCTAATAATCAAAGAAATTTCTACATTTTCTAAATAATTATCCTTAGTAGCTTTTATTATTTCCAGCATATTAGAGCCAGAGCCACTAACCAAAATAATAATTTTTTTATTGTTCAAAGACTACCTCTTTTTTACCAGTTATTACTTTCCCTATGAGGTAGCTACCTTTAATATGAGACAAGACATAATCTAAATCATTTGAGTTAATAGCAATTACCATACCAACTCCCATATTAAAAACTTTATACATTTCATCTTCATCAATATTTCCATTTTTTTGAATTATTTTAAAAATTTCATTTATTTTGATAGATTTTTTATTTACAAGAAGAGACAAATTTGAATTATTAGGAAGCATTCTGGAAGCATTTCCAATTATCCCGCCACCTGTTATATGCGAAATTCCGTGAATAATATTTTTTTGTAGTAATGGTTTTATTTCTTTCCAATAAATTTTTGTTGGAGTAAGCAAAATATCTCCATATTTGATTAAATCTTTTTCTTCTAAAACATTCCTAACTAAAGAAAAACCATTGCTATGCACTCCACTAGATGGAAGTGCTATTAAAAGATCGTTTATATTTATTTTAGAACCGTCCAAAAGATTTTCTTTTTCTACTATCCCAACAGAAAATCCTGCCAGGTCGTAATCAGCTTTTTCATAAAATCCTGGCATTTCTGCTGTTTCTCCGCCTATTAAAGGACATTCTGCTTCTTCACAGCCTTTTACTATCCCTTTTATAACATTCTCTGCTGTTTCTATAGACAATTTCCCAGTAGCAAAATAATCCAAAAAATATAAAGGTTTCGCACCACTAGTTATGACGTCATTCACACACATAGCTACTAAATCTATTCCTATTGTGTCATGTTTATTTAACAAAGATGCTAATTTTAATTTCGTTCCAACTCCGTCAGTTCCAGAAACTAAAATAGGATTTTTATAGCCAGAAATTTCAACTAATCCCCCAAAATTGCCAATAGCTCCTAGCATCCCATTTTTAGGTAAATTTTTAGTAAGATTTTTAATTTTATCGACTAAACTATCCCCTTTTTCAATATCTACTCCAGCATCTAGATAAGTCGATTTTTTTTCTTGTGTCATTTATTTTCCTTGTTTATTATCTTTTTTCTTGTAATTTCCGTATTTTTTTAAGAACTTATCAACTCTACCAGCAGTATCTACAAATCTTTGTTCTCCTGTAAAAAAAGGATGACAAGCTGAACAAATTTCGATTTTTACATCAGATTTTGTAGAGCCAACTTCTATTTTATTCCCACAAACACATGTATATGTTGTTTTTGCATATTTTGGATGAATATCTTTTTTCATTTAAAAAAACCTCTCTTTTATTTTTTATTCCCAATTTTTTAAAAATTTTTCACATCTATTACATACTTTTTCTTTGTAATCTGGTACATCAACTAATTTTTCTGTCCAATTCCAACACCTAGGGCATTTTTCTCCGCTCATTTTTTCAACTTTTATAGAAATTTTATTGTTTTCTAAATATGGAAAATCATTTTCTTTTATATTGTTTGAAAGTTCTATTTCCACTTTTGACACAATTGCTATTTCAGCCCAAAATAATTTATCGTTTAAACTTTTAGTAAGATGAACAAAATCATTCTCTTTTTCTAAAAAAATATTTATTTTTGCCTCTAATGAATTACCTATAATTTTTTTTAATCTTATTTCTTCTATTTTTTTTAATAAAACTTTTCTAAACTCAAAAATAGTATCCCATTTAGATAAATCTATATTTTTATTTTCCCAAGAAGAAATTAATTTATTTTCATTATCTAAAATACCTACAAAATCTTCAAGAAAAATAATTTCTTTTCTAAAATGATTGTTTACAAAATGTTCCCAAAATTCATTAGCTGTAAAAGGTAAAATAGGCGCAATTAATCTAGGTAAAATATTAGCTAAATGATAAAGAACATTAGTTGCAGATTTTCTCTCTATATTTTTTTTAGGCATAACATAAAGCCTGTCTTTAATTATGTCAAAATAAATAGAACTTAAAGTCGTATTACAAAAATTATAAAATTCTTTGTAAACTAAATAAAAACTTCTGTCGTCGTAATATTTTTTGATAGCTTTTACCAAAAGCGATAATTTTAACAAAACCCATTTATCTAATTCTTTCATATCATCATAATTTATTTTTTCTTTTTCGTAATCAAAATCAGACAAATTCCCTAAAATATATTTAAAAGTATTTCTAATTTTTCTATAGGCATCTACCATTTGGGCAATTATATTGTCAGAAATTCGCATATCTTCTTGATAATTTATACTGGAAATCCAAAGCCTTAAAATGTCTGCCCCAAATTTATCCACTATTTCTTTAGGAGAAATCCCGTTATTCAAAGATTTACTCATTTTTTTACCTTCTGCATCTACTGTAAAACCATGAGTTAAAATGTTTTTAAAAGGGATCTCGTCATTTACTGCAACAGCTAAAATTAAAGATGCCTGGAACCAACCTCTGTGTTGATCTGATCCTTCTAAATACAAATCTGCTGGATACGATAAATTTTCTCTTTCTTTTAAAACTGCTTCGCTACTCACCCCAGAATCAAACCACACATCAAAGATGTCAGTCTCTTTTTTTATATTTTTGCTATGACATTTAGGACATTCAAAATTTTCTCCCAAAATTTCATTAGTAGTCATATAAAACCAAGTATCGCTACCTTTTTCTTTAAACAAATCTTCGACTTTTTTAATAGTCTCATCAGTCAAAATTAATTCATTACAATCTTTGCAATAAAAAGCTGGGATAGGAGTTCCCCAAAGTCTTTGTCTTGATAAACACCAATCAGGCCTATTTTCTAACATCGCTGTAATTCTATTATAACCGTATTCAGGAATCCAGTTTACATTTTTACAAATATCTATTAATCTTTTTCTCAAATTATTGTGTTCCATATTCAGAAACCATTGATTAGTCGCTCTAAAAATAACAGGTTTTTTACATCGCCAGCAGTGTGGATAACTATGATTTATATCTTCTGATTTTACTAAAAGCCCTCTAGAGTCTAAATCATTCACTACAAAAGGATTAGCATCCCAGATATTCATATTTAAGAATCTTTTATCCTCAACTTCATCATTAAAATTTCCTTTAGTATCAAGAGGAGCAATTATTGGTAAATTGTATTTTTTACCAGCTATATAGTCATCAGTTCCATGACCTGGAGCAATATGAACTATTCCTGTTCCATCGTCAATTGTTACATATGTAGCTAAAATGCATTTAGAAAAATCTTTTCTATAAGGAGATATGCATTCATAATTTTCTATTTCTTTTCCTAAAAAAGTTTTTATAATTTCAAAATCAATAATTCCTAGCTTTTCTTTTAGTTTATTAATTAAATCTTTACAAATTATTATTTTTTCATCATTTTTAAGATTTTTATTATTAGAATTTTTAATTTTTATAATACTATATTCATAATCTGGGTGGAATGCAACACCAGTATTTGAAGGAAGAGTCCAGGGAGTAGTGGTCCATATCAAAATATTTAGATCTTTTTCACCTAAAAAATCACGAACCATAGGAAACTTTACAAAGATTGATGTAGAAACAACATCTTTGTATTCTATTTCTGCTTCCGCTAGAGCTGTTTCACAATTACTGCACCAATAAACTGGTTTTAAACCTCTGTAAATATAGCCCTTTTTAACAAGCTTTCTAAAAACTTTTATAATAATCCCTTCATATCGAGGGAGTAATGTGAGATAAGGATTTTCCCAGTCTCCAAAGATTCCTAATCTTTTGAAACCTTCTTTTTGAATTTTTATAAATTTTTCAGCAAATTTTGCAGCTTTTTTTCGAAATTTTAATTGATCGACATGGTTTTTGTCTAAATTCATTTCCTTTAATAATTGATATTCTATAGGCAGTCCGTGGCAATCCCAACCTGGAACAAATGGAACAGACTTTCCGTTCATTAATTCATATTTCACGATAATATCTTTTAACACTTTGTTTAAAGCATGTCCTAGATGAATTTCACCATTGGCATAAGGTGGGCCGTCATGCAAAATATATTTTTCAGCTTTTGAGTTTTTGTCTAAAATTTTTTTGTAAATATCATTTTCTTCCCATTTTTTACAAATTTCTGGTTCATTTTTTGAAAGGTTAGCTTTCATTGAAAATTTAGTATTAGGTAAGTTTATTTTATCAACCATCTTTTACTCCAAATTTTTTGGAATGTTAAAAATTCACAAAGTTTGATTATAAAGAAAAATATATTCTTATAATAAATGTCGTATTACTACTTTATTTATAAAATATAAATTATTAATATAATATAATTTAGTTGCTTTAAAGTCAAAAAACTTGATAAAAAAGAAAATGTATTATACTATTAACATATATTAATATATATTTTTGATGTTTTGTGTATTGAAATTTTTTGGGGGTGTTATGCTTTATAAACAAATTAAAAAACTAAGAAAAGAAAAAAATTGGTCCCAGCAAAAGTTAGCGGAAAAAACAGGATTGTCTTATAATGCGATAACTAAGCTAGAACAAAACATTGCTCAACATCCTACAGTTCAAACGGTTAGTAAACTTGCTGATGCATTTGAAATATCAATAGACGAACTCCTTGAGAGAAATATAAAAAATAAACAATCGGATTAGTTTTGTGAATTCTAAACTAAATTCTTTTTCTAATGATGATACTGCAATCTTAGCTAAAAATTTTTCAAAAAAATTAACTATAGGCTCGAATGTTTTTTTAGTGGGCGATTTGGGTGCAGGAAAGACAGTTTTTACTAAAAGTATTTTAGATTTTTTTGGAATCAAAAATAAAACGAATAGCCCATCGTTTAAATTAATTAACGAATATAATATTTTTTTAAACTCACAAAGTATAAAGTTTTATCATATTGATTTATACAGATTAGAAAGTCTTGATGAAATTGTAGAATTAGGAATTGAAGAAATTATAAATTCTGAGAATATATCTATTATAGAATGGGCTGATAGAGCTAAAATTTTGTGGGAGAATAAAAAATTTAACAATTCTTACAGAATAGATATAGAATATGATTTTAATGATATAAAAATGAATAAGACTTTGGATATAGAAAAAATAAATTTTCAAAAAAGAATTATAACTATAAGGAAATTATAAAAAATGATAGTTTTAGGAATAGATACTGCCTCTAAACTTTGTGAAGTTAGCCTTTTCATTGATGGAAATATATTTTTTCAAAAACATATAGAACTTAGAAGTAGCGAAAATTTGATATTTTGGATAAAGGATTTATTTAAGCAAAATGGGATTTTGCCTAAAACTTTAGATAAATTGGCTGTAGGTGTTGGGCCAGGTTCATTTACTGGGATTAGAGTGGGGCTTTCGATGGCGAGAGTTATGTCTCAGGTTCTAAAGATTCCTATTATGGGAGTAAATTATCTAGAATTACTAGAATATATTTTTTTAAATTATTCTGATAAACTTGATAAAAAAATAGATTTTATTATAACAGTAATGGATGCTATGAGAGGAGAGTTTTATACTAGGATCTATGATCTCAAAAATCAAAAAACTTTAGTAGAAAATCAAATTTTTAATTTAGAAGATTTAATGAAAAAATTATCAGAATTAAATATTTATGATAATGCTACTATAGTAAAAAATTATGATATTCAAAAAATTGATTTAAAACCTGGTATAAATTGTGATATTTTTGATGTATCGATGGAAATTTTACAAGAAAAAAGTTTTTTTCTAGAATTTGCTTCTATAAAAAATAATTTTACGGAATATTATAATATTAAGCCTCTATATATCAGAAAATCTTTCGCAGAAGAAAGAAGGGAAAAAGAAAAAAATAATTTTTAAATATATTTTTCTACTGCTATTTCGTCGCATTCTGGAAACTTTGGACAATTTATACATTCTGTCCAAATTTTCTGTGGCAATGAATTTCTGTTTATAACCTTAAATCCTAATTTTTCAAAAAATTTGTTTACATAAGTCAGAGCAAAAATTCTTTTTGCACCTAAGAGTTTGGCATCTAGAATAGCTTTTTCTACTAATGATTTGCCTATGCCTTTTTTTAAATGCTGTTTACTTACGGCCAAGGCCTTTATTTCAGCTAAATCATCCCAGACAATGTGCGAAGCAATGCACCCTAAAAGATTATTATCATCATCAACAAATACATTAAACTCCCTAATAGTTTCGTATATATAGCCCAATGATCTAGGAAGCATAACCTTATCATCTGAATAATTATTTATTAATCTTTGCATCAATTTTGCATCTTTTAACAAAGCTTTTCTTATCATAAAAATCCTAAATTTTAAAAAATTATTTTATAACTTTTTTCCAATCTCTAAAAATAAGATCAGATAAATTATTTATATTTTGTTTTAAATTTTTAGGTAAAATGTTGTAAAAATTTTGATCAAATTTGTATATCGCATATAAAATTTTTGAATCTTTAAAATAAATGTTTTTTTGTTTGAAAACATTTTGAAAATTATAAAGTAAACCTAAAATTAAGATAAAAATAAAAGTCATAGAAATAGCTCCAAAAAATCTATTATATGCTTTTAATTTTTGAAAATTTTCTAAAGGATTAAGTAAAAACTTTAATATCATTTTTATAAAAAATGTTGAAATAAAAAAAATAGCAGAAAAAGCAAGTTGATCTGAAAAAGTTTTAAAAGGAAACACCTTTGATAAAAAAGGGGAAAATTTACTAGAAAGAGATATCGCAAAAATAATGGCTAAAAAAAATCTTAAAATTTTAAAAAACCCATAATATGCTCCGTAGCATATAGATAAAATTAATATTACAATAAGAATTATATTCTGGGAACTCATTTTTTACTCTTACTTAAAATCTTCTAAATTAAAAGAATTTTTATCATTCATTTTAATTATTTCAATTTTTTTCTTTGCTTTATCTAAAGTTTCTTTGCAAAAATCAGATAAAATTTTGCCTTCTTCGAATAATTTTAAAGCTTCATCTAGTCCTATATTTTCATTTTCTAAGTTTGAGACTATAGTTTCTAATTTTTGCATAGCTTCTTCAAATTTTAAATTAGTTTTCTTCATAATATAATCCAGAAAAAGGAAAATAATTTTAATTACTCTTTAAAATATAAAAAAATTATTTTAATTACAATAAAATAATTGTTATAATCAAAAAATAATACTTTAAAGAGGGTTTAGATGGAATATAATTTTAAAAAAATAGAAAAAAAATGGCAAGATAATTGGTTTGAAAAAAAACTTTTTAAAGGAATAGATGGAGATAAAAAGAAAAAATATTACGTTCTTGAGATGTTCCCTTATCCTTCTGGCAGGCTTCATATGGGGCATGTTAGAAATTACACCATATCCGATGTTATTTCTAGATATAAAAGACTGGAAGGTTATAATGTTATGCATCCTATCGGTTGGGATGCTTTTGGTCTGCCTGCAGAAAATGCAGCTATAAAATACAAGAAACATCCTAGAAGCTGGACCTTGTCAAATATAGAAACTATGAAGTCTCAGTTAAAAGCTATGGGTTTTAGCTATGATTGGGATAGAGAAATCATGACATGCCACGAGAATTATTATAAATGGAATCAATGGCTTTTTATAAAGATGTACGAAAAAGGCTTAGTTTATAGAAAAAAATCAGTTGTCAATTGGTGCGACAATTGTGAAACGGTTTTAGCCAATGAACAGGTAGAAAATGGAAAATGTTGGAGATGCGACACTGATGTTATTCAAAAAGATTTAGAGCAATGGTTTTTTAGAATTACAAAATATGAAAAAGAACTTTTATTAGGTCATGAAATGATAAAGGATACTTGGCCAAAAAGAATTATTGATATGCAAAAAAATTGGATAGGGGAAAGTGAAGGAACTATTGCAGAATTTGAAATAGAAGAGTTAAATGAAAAAATAGAAATTTTTACAACCAGAGTAGATACGATAATGGGGGTGACATATTTAGTCATTGCACCGGAATTAAAAATAGTTGATAAAATGATAGAAAATCATCATTCAAAAGATTTAGTTAAAAATATTATAGAATTTAGAGAAAAAATAAAAAAGCAGTCAGAGTTAGACAGAAGTTCAAAAGAAAAAGAGGGATGCTTTACAGGATTTTTTGCAAAACATCCATTAACTTCTGAGAAAGTGCCAGTATGGCTGGGGAATTATGTCTTGGCTACTTATGGAACTGGAGCTGTCATGGCTGTGCCCGCACATGACGAGAGAGATTTTGATTTTGCAATAAAAAATAAATTAGAAATAAAATTTGTCATATCTAATGAAAAAGATAATTTTAGTCTTGATAAACACAAAGCTTTTACAGAAGATGGATATTTAATAAATTCTGGAGAATTTTCTGGGATTTCATCGGAATTTGCTAGAAAAAAAATAACAGAAAAATTAATAGCCTTAAAAAAAGGGAATTTTATGAAAACTTTTAGGCTAAAAGATTGGCTTTTATCTAGACAAAGATATTGGGGGACTCCTATTCCTATGGTTTATTGTGAAAAATGTGGAATAAATCCAGTAAAATATGAAGATTTACCTCTTTTATTGCCAGACGATGTTAATTTTACTGGGAAGGGAGATTCACCTTTAAAATATTCCAAAAGTTTTATGCATACAAAATGCCCTAAATGCAATGGCGATGCTCTGCGTGATACTGATACAATGGATACTTTTGTGGATTCTTCCTGGTATTTTTTGAGATATTGCGATCCTAAAAATGTAGATTTGCCTTTTTCTTTAGAAAAAACTAATTATTGGATGCCGGTTGACCAATATGTAGGCGGAGCTGAACATGCATGTATGCATTTACTTTATTCCAGATTTTTTGAAAAAGTTTTAGTAGATTTAGGTTTGGTTGATAAAAAAGCTAATGAACCTTTTATCAGGCTTTTAAATCAGGGAATGGTTATAAAAGATGGCAGTAAAATGTCAAAGTCCAAAGGTAATATCGTCGATCCAAATGAAATGATAGATAAATACGGTGCGGATAGTATGAGGCTTTTTATTTTATTTGCTGCACCAGTTTCAAAAGATTTGGAATGGAACGAGGAAGGAATAGAAGGTTGTAATAGATTTTTGAATAGATTTTTTAGATTATGCGACGAAATTATTAATAATCAAAATATTTTTAAAGAAAATTCTAGTAAAAATTTAGAGCAAATGCACAATTTTACAATTAAAAAAATTTTATCAGACTATAAAGATTTTAGTTATAATACAATTATTGCTACTAGTATGGAAGCAGTTAATTTTTTATATAAAGAAAAATTTAATACTTCAAGAGAATCTTTATTAAAATTCATAAAAGATTTATGTATTTTGCTTAATCCGATAATCCCACATGTAACAGAAGAAATTTGGCAAATGCTGGGAGAAACAACGGTTTTAAGTTTTGAGACTTTGCCACAGTTTGACGAGTCAAAAGTAGAAAAAGATGAAGTGATTTTTGTTATACAGATAAATGGGAAATTGCGGCAAAAATATAATATTTCTAGGGATATGGCGGAAGAAAAAGTTTTGAAAATAGTTTTACAAGACGAAAAATTAAAACCATATCTGGCAGGAAAGGAAATATTGAAAAAAGTTTTTGTCAAAAATAAATTGTTAAATCTAGTTATAAAAAATTAAAAAGCTAAATTTAAAAAATTTATTTTATTTTTGTTTATTTAGATTTAAAAAATTGGAAGAATAGATAATAAAAAGATATTTTTTTGTGGTAATGTTATGAAGTTATTTTGTCCAGTAAGAGGTCAAATAAATATTGAAGAAAAGGCAAAGGATGATATTATACATTTACGGAAGAAGCTAGAAGGATTGAACTTGTTAAATTTTTGTTTTCAAAAGAATATAAAGTGCAGATGGAAGCATTGGCTACGGGAAGTATTATGCTAGATGTAAAAAAAGATGATTTAAAAAATAATTTATATTTTCCTATGCTTGAAGTAAATGAACTAAAAATAATGAAAGATTTTATAAATCAGCAGTAATTTTTTGTAAAATTTAGAAATAATCTGTAATGAATTTAAAATTTCTATTAAATTTTAACTTTTCAAAAGTTAGAAATCATTTTTCAAAAGCTTTGTTATAAATTTAAAAATTTTAAATTTATAACAAAATTCTCATAAAATTCAAATTTTTTAGATAAATTTTTTATTTTTTTCTAATCATATTCATAGAATCAATAAAATAAATCTGTTTATATTTTTACATTAAAATACTATTATAATATAAATATTATATAAATAGTTTATAAAAAATGACCTTATTCGCCATAAATTCGTTATAAATTCGCGACTATAAATTTAAAAAAGAGATTATTTTTATTTTTAGAATAAAAATTTAGGAGCAAGAAAATGATGAAAGATAATTTAAATGTTAATGTTTTGGCTCTATGTATTATGATATCATCACTTGCAACAAATTTTAAAAATAAAAAATTAAAACATGCTATAAAAGTTGGTGATATCAAAGATTTTAAGAAAATTTCCATTTTTAATATTGGAGAAGAAGTAGAGAAGAATAAAGGTTTTTTTACTGGAAGAGCTTGGGTTTCAAATTTAGAAAATATACAAAAAGGAATGAGTAATATTACACTTGAACCCAAATGTAAAACTTTATGGAGAAAGAATGATGATAAATATGAAATTTTGATTTCGGTTGGAGGTATTGGGGAATATCAAAAAGAAAATGAGAAAGTAAAACAAATAAATTTTGGAGATATTATTTTTATAGAGCCAGGAGAAAAATTTTGGTTAGGGGCAAATGAAAAATCTTGGTTTAACTTTTTTTCGTTAGTTGTGGATAAACAATAAAAAAAGTATCTAAAAAAGTGAAAATAAAGTAATATAAAATATTATTAAATATTTATGGGAGTATTTATGAAATATTTTAAATTGCTTCTATTTTTTTCTTTTTGTTTTATTTTTTTTATCTCTATATCTGATGCAAAGTCAAATTCAAAAAATAAAGATTTTATTCTAACAAATTCGGGTCAAACTATAAAATTTAAAAATTTAAAATATTTAAAAAAAGAAAAAGATATTCCCTTAGTTTATTTTACCAAAGATATAACAGCGGAGTCTATTTTAAATATTTATAAAAAATTAGATTTTAAACCAGCTGGGAAAGTTGGTTTAAAGATTTCTATTGGGGAACCTCCAAAAAGTAATTATTTAAGGCCAGAATTATTAAAATCTTTGATTTCAGAGTTAAATGCAAATATCGTAGAGTGTAATGTTATATATCCCGGTAGGAGAATGAATACTACAATGCACCTGGAAGTTGCTAAAGAACACGGTTTTGCAGATGTAACTAATGTTGATATTTTAGATAGCGAAGGTGATATATCTATTCCAGTCAGAAAAGGTATAATTTTAAAAGAAAATTTTATTGGGACACATTTTAAAAATTATAGCAGTTATGTAGTTGTTTCTCATTTTAAAGGGGATAAAATGTCAGGATTTGGTGGAGCTATAAAAAATATTTCTATAGGTTTTGCTTCATCGATGGGGAAAAAATTTATTCATACTGGTGGAAAAAGTAGGACTACTTGGATGGGTGGAGATCAAAATGAATTTTGTGAAGCGATGGCAGATGCTGGCAAGGCTGTGAGTGATTATATGAATAATGGGAAAAATATTACATATATAAATGTTATGAATAGACTTTCTGTAGATTGTGATTGTAATGGTAATCCAACAGAGCCTGATATTCTCGATATAGGGGTTTTGGCCTCAAATGATCCTGTTGCACTAGATCAGGCTTGTATAGATATTATAAGTCTCGCTAAAGGGAGTAAATCTCTTTTAGAGAGGATAAAAAATAAAAATGGCTTGCATACCTTAGAAAGTGCAGAAAAAAATGGTCTTGGGAAAAGAAATTACTATTTAATAGATATTAGCAAATAATTTTTTTATGATTAAGATATTTATAACAAAAATAACTAATTTTTCTTTTTTAAAATCAGAATTTATTTAATTTTTCTATAGTTTTTTGTTATTTTTACAAAATTTTTAGTAAATTTTTTATTTAAATTTTTACAGAAAAATTAATTAATTAAAAAAATAAAATTTAAATTTTAGTTGGTTAATTTTTTTAAATATTTTTGTAATAAATGTAAAAAATTTTAATTTTGTATTTTAAAAAATATGAGAGGAAATAAAAATGAAAAAAGCCTTTATAATTTCGTCTACTAAAAGAATTGGCGGGAATTCAGATATTTTGGCAAAAAAGTTTAGAGATGGGGCATTGGATGCAGGAAATAAGGTTTCTTTTATATCGATTAAAGATTTAAAAATGGAGTTTTGTAAAGGTTGCCTTGCTTGTCAAAAATTGCATAGATGTATAATAAATGATGATATTAATGATTTATTAGAAAAAATAAAAGAATCTGATGTAATAGTTTTTGCAACTCCTATATATTATTATTCTGTTTCAGGGCAACTAAAAACTTTTTTGGATAGAATGAATCCACTTTATAACACGGATTATTCTTTTAGAGATATTTATTTTATAGCATCAGCTTTTGATTCAAATGACGAAGCATTTAATGTAGCAATAAAAGATATAGAGGGCTTTGCTTCTTGTTTTGAAAAATCAAGTTTAAAAGGAACTGTTTTAGGAAAAGGGTTGGGAGATGCAAAAGATGCTGAAAAGCACAAAGATTTATTAGACAAAGCTTATGATATGGGAAAAAATATTTAAAAAATTTTAAATTTTTTATTGATAAATAGAAATTAATATAAAATTTTAGAAGGTTTTTTATGGAAAACATCTTTAAAATTATAGAAAGGCGATCTAGCACTAGAAATTTTAAATCTGATATGGTGGATGGCGAAGATATTGAAAAAATCGTAAAAGCTGGAACATATGCAGCAAGTGGCATGGGAAAGCAATCGCCTATAATTTTGGTTATAAAAGATAAAAATTTAAGAGATAAATTTTCTGAGGAAAATAGAAAAATTGGAAATTATCAAAAAGGCTTTGATCCATTTTACAATGCTCCTATAATTTTAGTAGTTTTAGCAGATAAAAGTGTTTTTACATATTTGTATGATGGCACTTTAGTTCTTGGCAATATGATGCTGGCTGCAGAAGCCTTGGGGCTTGGAAATATTTGGATACATAGAGCCAAAGAAGAATTTGAAACAGATTTTGGGAAAAAGATTTTAGATAAATTGGGAATAATTGGAAATTATGAGGGAATAGGACATCTCGCTATAGGTTATAAAAATGATGAAGCAAAAAAAACTAAAAAAATAAAAGAAAATTATGTTTATTATTTATGAAAAATGAGCATAAAAAAAGACTAAATATTATTAAAACTTTTTTACAAAAACTAATTATTTTTAAAAATTATAATTTCCCTGATATAGAGATTTTTGTTGTAGGTGGATTTTTAAGG
This sequence comes from uncultured Elusimicrobia bacterium, assembly GCA_900321865.1. Classification (GTDB taxonomy): domain Bacteria; phylum RUG730; class RUG730; order RUG730; family RUG730; genus RUG730. Next base: position 18,564 of record ONXP01000065.1, on the reverse strand, counting down.
GATTTATTTTTAAAAAAGATTTCTTTAGATTTAGACTTTGCTGTCAATAAAAAAACTGAAAATTTTTCCTATAATTTTTCTAAAAATATAAAAGGTGCTTTCATAGAATTAGATGAAGAAAATAAAAGTTATAGAATAGTCAAAAAAATCAATAAGAAAGTATCAATTCAATTGGATTTTACAAATTTTAGAGGTAAAAATATAAATTTAGATCTTCAAAAAAGAGATTTTACTGTAAATTCCTTTGCTATAAATTTAGAAAAATTTTCAAAAATTTTAGAAAATTTAAAAGAAAATAATTTAAATGAAATTTATAATATTGATTATAAATTTTTTTTGTATCCTAAAGAAGCCGTTTTTGACCTAAAACATAAAATTATCAGAATGAATAATAAGAGCATTTTTACGGAAGATCCTTTGAGAATTTTGAGAGCAATTAGAATTTTTGATCAAAAAAAAATTAATATAGAGAAAAAAACAAAAACTCAAATTTTAGAAAATGCAAATTTAATAAACTTATCTGCAAAAGAAAGAATTCATGATGAAATTATTAAAATTTTTTCTAAAAAATATTTATTTAATTCCATTTTATTTTTAGACGAAACTAAAATTTTGGAAAATATTTTTGGATCTGATTTTATTTCTTTAAAAAATAAAACAGATTTTTATTATCACAAAGATGGACTTTTTGGGCATTTATTAGAAACATTATTCTGTTTTGATTTTTTGGTAAAAAACTTAAATAAAATCTTCACAAATAAAGATGTTTTGGATAAAAAAATTATTACTATTTTTCGAAAATCTTTAAAAAATAATTTAGCTTTCTCTAGACTGGTTTGCCTTTTTCACGACATTGGAAAACCTGAATGTAAATCTTTTATAAACGATAAAATTCATTTTTTAAATCATGAAGAAGTTGGAGCAAAAAAAACTTTGGAAATTTTTAAAAATTTAAAGTTTAGCAATAAAGAATTACATTTTTTGAGTCAATCTATAATTTTTCATATGCAAGCTAGCAATTTGTCAAAATTGAAAGATCTTACATCTAGAGCAATTTACAGATTTTTTAAAAGAATAGATGAAAATATAGCTATAAATCTTTTACTTTTTAGTGCGGCGGATATTTTAGCTTCAATTAGAGGAAGAATAGGCTTAACATATTTACAAAATATCGAATTAAACGAAATTTTTTTGTACGAAGATTTTAATAGTTATATAACTTTTGTTAGAAAAGTTTTAGACTGGTTTTTGTTTAGTTTTAAAGCTAAAAAATCAAAAAAATTTTTAGATGGATATGAAATTATGGAAATTTTAAATATTCCAAGCGGGAAAAAAGTTGGCGAAATTTTAGATATTTTAGACGAAAAAGTGGCATTAAAAGAAATTAACAATAAAAAAGAAGCAAAAGAATTAGTAAAAAATCTTTATAATCAATAATTTTTGCAAAATAATTTAAATATGTAAAATTTAAATTTAAAATATCGATTTAAAATTTAAACAATTCAGTTTTATTAGAATTAGAAATAATTATGAAAAAAAAATCTAAATCTAAAAAAATAAAAGTTATAGCAACCTTGGGGAATATTTGTAGCGGGAAAAGTTTTGCTGTTAAAATTTTTAAAGAATACGGATTTTTTACATTTAGTGCAGACGAAATCGTAAAAAAAGAATATTTAAACGAAAAATCTAATTTTAGAAACGAAATTATTAAGCTTTTTAAAAATGAAGATATAAACATTTTTTCTAAAGAGAAAATAGATAAATTAAAAATTTTAGAAAATATAATTGTTAACGAAGATTTATATTTAAAAATGAATAAAATCACGAAAAATTTTATTGTCCCAAAAATTTATGAGATTATAAACAATTTTAAAAAAAATCGAAGTTATAGAAAAAGTTTTTGTAAAAATAAGTGTTTATTGATTTTTGAAATTCCTTTGTTTTTTGAAATGGAGCTGGATCAAAAATATTTTGATAAAATTTTGATTATTAAGGCAAATAATTCGATTTTAGAAAGTAGATTTTTGGAAAATAGAAAAAGCCATAAAAAATTTTTTGATTTTTTTATAAAAAATCAGACCGATTTTGATTTTATAGAAGAAAATAAAAAAATTACTAAAATTTCTAATAATTTATCTAAAAATTCATTTTTAAAAAAAATAAAAAATTATATTTTTAGACTTAAAAATTAAAAAATTAAAACAGAATTTTTATTATAGTTTTGAAGGATGATAAAAGAGGCTTTTTATGGATAAAATCATAATAAAAGGTGCTAGAACTCATAATTTGAAAAATATTAGTCTGGAAATTCCTAAAAATAAATTTATCGTTATAACCGGAATGAGCGGATCTGGTAAAAGTAGCCTGGCATTTGATACGATTTTTAGAGAAGGGCAAAGAAGATATATGGAATCAGTTTCTAGTTATGTTAGGCAATTTTTGGGGCAGATGGAAAAACCAGATGTCGACAAAATAATAGGTCTTTCGCCAGCCATTGCAATAGAACAAAAAGGAAAAAGCTATAATCCCAGATCTACAGTTGGAACTATGACGGAAATATACGATTATATGAGGGTTCTTTTTTCAAAAATTGGGACACAGTATTGTTATAATTGCGGTAAAAAGGTCTCATCTCAAAGCATTCAGGAAATAGTAGATAATATTTTGGCGATGGGAGATGGCGAAAAAATAATTATAACCGCTCCATTTGTAAAAGGCAAAAAAGGCGAATATAAAGAATTATTTACAAGAATGCAAAATTTAGGGTTTAATAAAGTTTGGGTGGATGGAGAAATTTATAATTTAGAAGAAGAAATTTCTCTGGATAAAAACAAAAAACATAAAATTTATTTGGTAATCGATAGATTGAGGATAAATAAAGAATCTAGATCTAGGCTTTCAGATTCGATTGAAACTGCTATGAAACAAAATAATAGTAGAGAAGTCATTGTGATTAAAGGTGAGGAAGAAATATTTTTTAGCGAAGGACTTTCTTGTCCTGATTGCGGAATAAGTTTTGAGAGCCTTCATCCTCGCAACTTTTCTTTTAATAATCCATATGGCTCGTGTCCTGAATGCTCTGGACTTGGAGTAAAAATGGATTTTGACATAGACTTAATTATTCCTGACAAGACAAAATCTATTAGAGGTGGAGCAATAAAAATTTTTGGATTTGGTGAAAATAGTTTTTCTTTTGATATTTTAGAAAGTCTTGCTAATTATTTTAAATTTTCTTTAGATGAACCGTATGAAAATTTGGACGAAAAATATAAAAATATTTTGCTTTATGGAAATAAATTAAAAATAAAATTTATGTACGGGGACAACATTAATAAACATGAATTTTATCGGACTTTTGAAGGAATTATAAATATTTTGTGGCGACGGTATAAACAAACAACTTCTAGCGAAATGAAATTTTGGTACGAAAAATATATGAAAGTTTCGCCTTGTCCATTGTGTCATGGAAAAAGATTGAAAAAAGAAGCATTGGCTGTAAAAATTTTAGACAAAAATATAATGGATATTTCTGGTCTTGAAATAAATAAAATAAAAATTTTTTTTGATAAACTTTTAGATGAAAATGTTTTAAAAAATGAAGAAAAACATATTAGCCTTCCTTTGATTAAGGAAATTAATACAAGGCTTGATTTTTTGATAGAAGTAGGCCTAGGCTATCTGACACTAGACAGAAAATCAAATACTTTATCTGGAGGAGAATCTCAGAGAATTCATCTTGCTTCTGAGATTGGGCAAGGATTAAGCGGAGTCTTATATGTTTTAGACGAGCCTTCTATTGGTCTTCATCAGAGGGATAACAAAAGATTATTAAATACTATAAAAAAATTAAAAGATTTAGGAAATACTGTAATTGTTGTGGAACATGATGAAGATACCATAAAAGAAGCAGATTTTATTGTCGATATTGGCCCTTATGCTGGAGTTAATGGTGGGGAAATAGTGGGAATAGGCACTTTGGATGATATTATTTCATCAGAAAAATCTCTTACCGGGAAATATTTAAAAAAAGAACTTTTTATTCCTGCTCCAAAAATTAGAAGAAAGCCAAAAGGGGTGATTAAAATTTTGGGAGCCAGAGAAAATAATTTGAAAAATATTGATGTAGATATTCCTTTAGGGGTTTTGGTTAGTGTGTCTGGGGTATCTGGGAGCGGGAAGTCGACTTTGGTTGAAGAAATTTTGTATAAAAATCTAATGAATAAAATTTATAATTCTAATAAAAATCCTGGGAATTGCAGAGAAATAAAAAATTTAGATCTTGTGGATAAAGTAATAAATATAGATCAGGCTCCCATTGGCAAAACTCCTAGATCTAATCCTATCACATACACCGGACTTTGGACGGATGTGAGAGAGCTTTTTGCAATGACAAATGAAGCAAGAATAAAAGGCTATAAGCCTGGAAGATTTAGCTTTAATGTAAAAGGTGGAAGATGCGAAGCATGCCAGGGCGATGGAGTAAAAAAGGTAGAAATGCATTTTTTGCCTGATGTTTATGTAGAATGTGATGTTTGCCAAGGAAAAAGATTTGAAAGAGAAACTTTGGATGTAAAATATAAAGGGAAAAATATATCTGACATTTTGGAAATGACCATTGATGAAGGATATAAATTTTTTGAAAAAATTCCGAGACTTGAACGGGGGTTAAAATTATTACTGGATGTGGGTTTAGGATATATGAAACTGGGGCAGAGTTCTACTACATTATCAGGCGGAGAAGCTCAGAGAATAAAGTTAGCTAGTGAACTTTTTAAAAGATCTACTGGAAAAACTATTTATATTTTAGATGAGCCTACAACGGGGTTGCATTTTCATGATATTTATAAATTAGTCGAAGTTTTGGAAAAATTAGTGGAAAAAGGGAATACTGTTTTGGTAATAGAACATAATCTAGATATTTTAAAAATTTCTGATTATATAATCGATTTAGGGCCAGAAGGTGGAAATGGAGGAGGAAAAATAGTAGGATGCGGAACTCCGGAAGAAATAGTAAAAATTGAAAAATCTTACACAGGACAATTTTTAAAAAATTATTTATCTTAGAGGTAAAATTGATACATTTTAATAATTCGTGGGAAGAAATTTTAAAAGAAGATTTTGTGAAAAATTCTTACCAAGTTTTGAGAAAATTTTTGATAAACGAATATAAATCTAAAATTATTTATCCCTTTAAAAACGATATTTTTAATGCTTTTCATTTCACTGAGATTGAAAAAATAAAAGTGGTCATCTTAGGCCAGGATCCATATCATTCGCCAGGTCTAGCTATGGGGCTTAGCTTTTCTGTTCCAAAGAATTCCATACTTCCTCCATCTTTGAAAAATATTTTTAAAGAAATAGAAGACGATCTAAAAATAAGCATGAAAGATAAAAAAGGTGATTTGACAAATTGGGCTAAAAGTGGAGTTTTTTTGTTAAATGAAGTTTTGACCGTCGAAAAAAACAAGCCTTATTCTCATAAAAATAAAGGCTGGGAAATTTTTACAGATTCTGTTATAAAAAAAATTTCTGATTTAACTAAAAACACTGTTTTTATTTTGTGGGGGAATGGAGCTAGAAGTAAAAAAAATTTTATAGATGAAGAAAAACATTTAATTTTGGAAGCTCCTCATCCGTCTCCTCTTTCTGCTAGAAAGGGATTTTTTGGTTGCCGTCATTTTTCTAAGGCTAATGAATATTTAGAAAATCAAAATAAAACTAAAATTGATTGGGGAAATCTTTAAATTTAAATTCAAGTTTTTTGAAAAATTTAATATAAAAAATTTTTACTTTTATTTTTAAGGATTTTGAAAATATGAAAAAAATTTTAATTTTTGGAGATTCTAATACTTTTGGGTATATGCCGGGCACTGGGAAATGATTTCAAAAAACTTCCAGATGGCCCTTTGATTGTAAAAGAAAAATTGGAAAATAATTTTGAAGTTATAGAAGATGGAATGTGCGACAGAACAGGATTTGTGTTTAACCCAAAAGGCGAAAAATTTTCGAGCTTAAACTATCTTCCAAAACTTTTAAAAAAGTTGAATTTTTCTGGCATAATTATTTTTGCTGTTGGCACTAATGATTTGCAATTTCAATATAATATTTCTGATGAGATATAGAAAAAGGCTTGATTTCTTTATTAGAAATTTCTAAAAATTATTCAAAAAATATCATAATTATTCTTCCAATTGTTTTAAATAACGATATTTTACGTAGTTTTTTTTTCTTGTCAATTTAATAAAAAAAGCATAGAAAAATCAAAAAATATGAAAATTATTTTTGAAAAAGTTATAAAATCTAAAGAAAAAGTAAAGCTTTTTGATATAAATGAATATATTTCGCCATCAAAAATAGATGGATTGCATTACGACGAAGAGGGACATAAAATTTTTGCTGAAAAAATATTAGAATTTTTAGATCAGAATAACTTTTTATAATATAATTAAAAAATTTCGTATAATTTTAGATTTTGTGAATGTTTTTAATTATTTTTTTTCAAATATTCTTCTATTTTTTCCAAATCTATTTCCCATTTTTGAGTTCCTTGAGGTTTATTGATAAAGCCTTGGATTTCCATAAGGCTAATTACATTTGTGGCTTTTGGCCCAGAAAAACCGTTTGCTCTCAAAAGATCATAAGAAACTTTTTTTCTTTCTAGTACAAAGTTTAAGGCTTTTTTCAAATCAATAGACATTTTTTCGTCAATTTGTTCTTCTTCGATAGATTTTATTTTTTGATTGAATTTGGTAAAATCTGGGGACATTTGGTTTTTAATGAAATTTATAACTTTTGACACTTCTTTTTCAGATAAAAAAGCTCCCTGGAGCCTAATAGGTTTTGAAGCTCCATTTTCCAAAAATAACATATCACCCTTTCCTAATAAATCTTCCGCACCGTTTGTATCTAAAATTACCCTAGAGTCAATTTTTGAAATTACCTGGAAAGCTATTCTAGACGGGAGATTAGCCTTTATTATTCCGGTTATGACATTTACAGAAGGCCTCTGGGTTGCCAAAACGACATGTATTCCGACAGCTCTGGCCTTTTGGGTAAGTCTGACTATAGATTCTTCGACATCTTTTGATGCAACTAGCATTAAATCTGCCAGTTCATCTATTACAACGATTAAATAAAATTCCTCTTCTTTTTTTTCGTTTCGCATTTTTTCGTTATAAGATTCTATATTTCGGACACCTTCATCGGCAAATTTTAAATATCTGTCTTCCATTTCTAATACTACTTGGCTTAAAACTTTGCTAGCTTCTTTGGGATTGGTGATTACAGGATGGTAGAGGTGTGGGATATCTTTATAGTACGATAATTCTACAACTTTTGGATCTACTAAAATAAATTTTACTTCATCCGGAGTTTTGGAATATAAAATGCTCATAATAAGAGAATTTACACAGACACTTTTTCCAGATCCCGTAGCTCCTGCAATCAATAAATGTGGAGTTTTGGCAATATCTGTTATAAAAATTTTTCCATCAACAGTTTTCCCAAGGGCAAAAGGAAGAATCATCTTACTATTTTTAAATTCTGAATTTTCAACGAATTCACGGAAAAGAACTGGCTCTTTTATTGGATTAGGAATTTCTATTCCTATGGCGGATTTCCCTGGAATTGGGGCGATTATCCTGACATTCGGAGATTTCGTTGCTAGACAAATATCGTTTTTTAGAGATATTATCGTACTAACTTTTATTCCTTCTGCCAGCTCCAGCTCGTACATAGTGATGCATGGCCCTTTTACTATCCCGACGATTTTAGTATTTACTCCAAAACTTTCTAATGCTTTTACTAAAATATTCCCAGTATTATTTAATTCTTTTTCAAAGTTTTTTAGATTCAAAAATTTAGGTTTGTCTAATAATTCTACGCTTGGCAAAAAATATTGATTAGGTTTATTTTCTTTTGTTTCATTATTTTTTAAGTCTTGATAGTCTAAATTTTTAGTCTCATTATTTTTATCAGTATTTTCAAAATTTTCTTTTTCAAAATTTTCAAATTCTTTGAGTAGATTTAATTTTTTATGTTCTTTTTTATGCGATTTTTTAACAATATTAAAAATATTTAGAAATTTTAAAGGTTTTTTTTCAGAATTATTAGAATTTTCATTTTTTTGTGTATTTTCATTTTTATGTTTAAAAAATAAATATGAAAAAATATCGTAATATAAAATTAGTATAATTAATATCAAAAATAAAATAATTAGCAAAATGCTTCCAAATTCGCCTAAAAAGCTTTTTAGTATATCGTATAAAAAAACACCTATTATTCCGCCTTTTTCGTCAGAAAAAATAATTTCATAAATTCCAGAAGTAAAAGAACATAATAAAAGTATCAAAATAAAATTCAAAAAAGAGAAAAATTTACCTTTAAAATTTTTATTTTTAAAAAGTAAATTGATTGAAAATAAGAGGATAAAAAAAGGGAAAATTCTTGCGGAATCTCCAAAAATATTATTTAAATTTTCAAAAATGTATAGGCCAATTCCCCCAGAATTTTTTGGAAAATATAAAAAATATGCTAAAAAAATTGCACTAAAAAAAGAAAGTATAAAATTAATAATAATTCTAAATTTATAATTGACAGAAGAAATATTATTAGAATATTGTTCTTTAATTTGAATGTTTTTTTTCATAATTCTTTAATAAATTGTTCCATTTTTGTTTATTTATATGGCACAAAGCTATAGCCAAAGCATCAGCCGTATCGTCAGGTTTTGGAATTTCCTCTAAATGCAAAATATTTCTGACCATATTTTGGATCTGAATTTTTTCTGCTTTTCCATAGCCTGTTATAGCCTGTTTTATTTCGTTAGGTTTGTATTCAAAAATCGGAATATTAGATTTTTCTGCAGCCAGCATAATCACTCCTCTTGCATGACTGACACTGATGGCTGTTTTTATGTTTTTGCTAAAAAATAATTCTTCTATTGCTATTTCATCTGGCACAAATTTTGAGATTATAGAGGAAATGCCGTCAAATATAATTTCCAATTTTTTAGACAATGTAAAATTTTGACCTATTATTATACTAGAAAAAGAAACTGGACTAATAGAATTTTTATTTTTTTCTACAATTCCATAACCTATAATATTAGTCCCAGGATCTATTCCTAATATTTTCATTATTATTCTTCAATATTAAATTTTTCTATTATTTCGTCAGCAATGTCAAAATTTGCATAAACATTTTGGACATCGTCATGAGAATCTAATTTGTCCATTAATTTTAGCATTTGTTCTGCTTCTTTGCCTTCCAATTTTATTTTAGTTTGAGGAAGTTTGATTATAGATTCTGAAACGATTTTATAGCCAGAATCTTCTAAAGATTTTCTGATAGTATTTAGATCTTTTGGATCTGTATAAACTTCAAAAGTTTCATCATTCGCTATAAAATCTTCTGCACCTAATTCTAAGGCTTGTGTCATAACTTCATCTTCGTTAAGAGATGCTTTTTCAATTTCTATTAAACCTTTTGTGTCAAACATCCAGGATACACAGCCAGTTTCACCTAAATTCCCATTATGAAGAGAGAAAATTTTCCTAATTTCAGATACAGTTCTATTTTTATTATCTGTTGTAACCTCTAAAATAATAGCTATTCCGCCAGGACCATATCCTTCGTATACGATTTCTTCATATGATACTCCTGGGAGTTCGCCTGTTCCTCTTTGAATAGCTTTTTTTATGTTATCTAATGGCATATTACTAGCTTTTGCAGCATCAATTGCAGTTCTTAATCTCGCATTGGTATTAGGATCTCCCCCTCCTATTTTTGCAGCAACTGTTATTTCTTTTACAAGTTTTGTAAAAATATTCCCCCTTTTTGCATCTACTGCTGCTTTTTTATGTTTTATACTAGCCCATTTATTGTGTCCTGACATTTTTTACTCCATATCTAAAATATTTTTAAAGTTTTTTATGTTTTTTTGCATTATTTTTAAATCATTATTAAATAGTTTTGATCCTATAACAAAACTATTTGCACCATTTTCTTTAGCAAGAAAAATAGTTTTTTCATCTATTCCGCCGTCTACTGATATATCAAGATTGAGATTTTTACTAGAAATATAATTTTTTAAATTATAAATTTTTTCATTCATTTCTTTTATATAAGTTTGACCAGCGAAACCAGGTTCTACGGTCATAATTAAAATCATATCAATAAAATTTAAAAAAGGATAAATTTCATCTGAACTGGTTTTTGGCTTTATAGATATTCCTATTTTTTTATTAAAAGATTTTAGTTTTTTTATAATATTTTCTTGAAAAGAAGTCGCTTCATAGTGAAAAATAATCACATCGCTAAAAGGCATAAACATATCCAAAAATTTTTCAGGTTCTTTTACCATTAAATGTGTTTCCAAAATAAAGTTTGGAAATTGTGTTTTTATAGCCTTTATAATAGGAATTCCAAATGTAAGATTTTTTACAAAATGCCCATCCATAACATCTATATGTAAATTTTTTATTTTTTCAGTTTTTAATAAATCTAGTTGGAGCGATAAGTTTAAAAAATTCGCTGACAAAATAGATGGAGATATTTGATTTTTTAGCATTTAATTATTCTCCAATTTCTATAATAACTTTGTGGTTAAATTTTATTTCTTCATCTTTATTGGGAATTTGAGATAAAACAATACCTTTTTCATTATCAGTAGGTGTATATTTAATTTCATATTTTATATTAGCATTATCTAACAAAATATCCGCTACTTCTTTTTTTAGTCCTAAAAGATCTGGCATAAGTTTTTTATTTTTTGGAAGCCCACTTGATACTTTTACATTTACTTCAGAGCCCCTAGGAACAACGGTTTTATAAGTAGGGTTTTGGTTTATTATTTTATTTTTTTCTACTGTTGTAGAAGGAATAAAGTCTACTCGACCTTTTTCTAATCCACAATTTTTTAAAATCAGCTCTAAATCATCTAAATTTGTTTTATATAAGTCAGGAACAATAGAATCTTTATAGCCTTTACTTATCACTACTTTTATAGTTCTTTTTTTTCTGACTATTGCATCTGATTCTGGAAATTGTGATATTATTGTTCCAATTGGTAAGTCACTATATGCATCATAATTCTTTTCTATATGTAAACCTAGAGGTTTTAACAAATTCTTTGCATCATCATATTTTATATTTATTAAATTTGGAACCGCTACCTCTTTATTAATATGTATTATAAAGCCAATAAATCGATTGAAAACCAATATAAATAATAAAAAACCTATAAATAACAATATAGTTTTATATATAAAATTTTTTGCAATTAAAAAAAACTTCTTTTTAAGTTTCATATAAAATAAAAATTTAAAACAAAATATTTACAAATGGAAACCACTCGTAAATAATAGAATTTTTTAAGCAATTTATTAATCCTAATTGACAAACAAAATGCTCCCCAGTATGTGCATAATTAAAAAAACCTAATTGAAATCCTTTTATTTCTTTTTCTGCTATATTTACAAATCCTAATTGAAATCCTTTATATAAATTTTGTCCAATATTTAGGCATCCAAACTGAAGACCTTTAAAATTAGATGAAACATTTATTAATCCAATTTCTGCTCCCACACCTTCTTCTGATTCAGATAGAAAAAAGTTTAATTGAATACCTTTTAACTTTGACAAAAAAGATCCTAGCCCTAACTCTAATCCAGAAATTTCAGAATCCTTTGGATATGAAATATTTTCCCATAAAGATAAACTAATAGGATGAGATGCACTAACTAAAGAGAAAGAAAAAATAAAAATACTAAAAAATGCTAAAATTTTTTTCATACATATCTCCTAAAAATTTAATTTTTCATTAAAACTATATCATAAATATTAGAATTTTTAAAAAAATTATTTTTTATATCATTGACTATTATTCTACATTTTATTAAAAATAAAAAATATATTTTTCTATTTTTTTTGTAATCTTTACTAAGACTTTCAAAATTTCCTTGACCTTTGCTTATTACGATATCAGATTTATTAAAATATTCTAAAAATTTTTCTTGAGTTTTATCTAAAATAGTTCCAGGATAGATAGATCCACTTTCAAAAACTTCGCCTAGCTCTCCTAAATTTACAGGAAGTTTATCTATAATAGAGACATCGTTTAAAATAGGAGTGGATTTTAAAGCTAAAAATATTTTTATTTTTGGGTATAAATTTTTAATCGTTTTCAATAAAATATAATCTAAAATTATTTCACCAGCATTATCTGTCAAAAATAGTAAACTTTTGCTATTTTTTAAATCTTTTAAAAATAAATCATATTCAAAGACTTCTTTATTTGTATTTTCGTCTATTTTTGTAAAAAGTTTATTTATTTCATCTTCTATGATTAAGTTTGGATTAACCCCATAGTCTATAATATTTCCTAAAATAGAAATTTTTAGAGCAGTTAAAAGTTTATCCCTGGAATTATTAATTTTTTCTAAAAATAAATTTTTATTTTTGTAAATTAAATCATTGCTAAAATTTTTAATTTTATAAAAAGGATCACTTGCTTTGGAAAAAATTTTTAATTTTTGAAATAATTCGCCTGTAATTTCTGGTGGGGAAAGTTTTAAATCAAACTTTTTTATTTCTTCTAAAATTTCATAAAATATTTTTTTAGCATCTTCATCGTTTAGGTTTAAAATTTTTATAGTTTCAAAAATTAATTTTATTATACAAGGTAAACAATCTAAATAAGTTTTCATTTTTTCCTCTTTTATATTAAAGTGATTCCTTTTGTAATAATCAAGGTAATAATTCCGGCGATTATTACTCCAAGAGCAATAAAGTATAAGGCATTTAATTTTTTGATTTTTAAAAGAGAGGCTAAAAGTGCTCCAGTATATGCTCCAGTACTAGGCAGTGGAATAGCAACGAAAATTAAAAGTCCAAGAGTTCCATATTTTTTTATTAAAGTTTCATTTTTTTTAGTTTTCGAAATCCACCATCTGAAAAAAGAAAGATTTTTTAAAAAATCGTATTTTTCAAGATTTAAAAATTTTTCTACAAATATCATAAAAGGAATAATAATGAAAATATTCCCCAAGGCACACAGCACAAAAGATTTTAAAGCAGAAAGTTTAAAAAAAATTATAGATATAGGCAAAGCTCCTCTAATTTCTAAAATTGGAAGCATAGAAATTAAAAAAGTTAAAAAACTTTTATTTATATTTAAATTAATTATAAAATTTATTAAATTTTCTTTCATAAAAAATCGTTATAAAAATATAAACTATTAAAATATACAAAAACATATTTCCAAATTTTGTATAAAAAGTATACAGATTTTTTTCCATTTTTTTTATCTCATAGTCTAATCTTTTGTATTCATTTGGTTCTACTTTTTTTATTATTTCACCTATGGGACTAATTATAGCACTTATTCCCATATTTGACACTCTAAATAAATATCGTCTATTTTCTATAGCTCTAAAAATATTATTTACAAAATGTTGAGAAATTGCAGCAGTATTTTGTTGCCAGGAATCATTTGATATATTTACAATAAAATCTGTATCAGGAAAAATAGTTTTTTTTATTAAATTTGAAAAAATCGCTTCATAGCATATGTTTATCGCAATATTAAAATTATTTAAAGTTATATTTTTAGAAGATTTTCCTCTAGCCATTCCTCCTAAATTTTTAGAAAGTGTGGGGAAAAATTTAAAAATTATATTTTCAAAAGGGAAAAATTCGCCAAAAGGAACCAAATGAATTTTGTCATATTTATCAATAAATTTTAGATTTTTATCTATTAATATTGCGGAATTAAAAGTTTTATTTTTTTCTATCGAAATATCCCCAATTATATAGTTATTGCTAAAATTATCAAAAAAATTTTTTAAATAATTAGAAAATAAATTTTGTTTATATAAATTAAAATAATAAGGGAAAGAAGTCTCGGACATTATAAATAAATCTACATTTTTATTTTGGTTTATAAGATTATTATAAGATGCTTTTATAGAATTAATATTATATTTTTCATAAGGATTGACATTGTTATGCAAAAGAGAAATTTTTATTGTTTCTAAATTTTTGTCTTGAATATTTAAGATACTTTTGTAATAATATATTTTTAATATGCCATAAGTATATATAAGTATAATTAAAGTAAACAAAAATGAAAATCTTTTTTTTGAAAATGTTTTTATTATGTCAAATATAAGGAAATTGATAAGGATCGTAAAAAATGAAATGCCATATATTCCTAAAATATCTGAAATTTGTAAAAAATAAATATTTTGCCACTCTGTCGTAGCTAGTAAATTCCAGGGAAATCCTGTAAATAAAAAAGATTTTAAAAATTCTAGTATTGTAAAAATTGCACTCATAAAAATAAAAGATGTTTTTTGTTTTATATAAAAAATATAAAAAAATATATCCAAAAATAGAGATAAATAAAAAGCTAGTAAAATTAAAAAACTTAATGCTAAAAAAAAGTTTATTCCAAACATCGTGATAGTTGGCACAATCCAGCTGAATAAAATTAAATGAATGCAAAAAGAAAGAAAAAAAATAAGATATAAATCTTTATAAGATTTTTTAGAATGTTTAAAATTAAAATTATTTTTTATAGTATCAATCAAAAAAAAGATGGGAACAAAGCATATAAAACCAAAAATGGAATTTAAAAAATTTAGATTAATTTTTCCTGGAAATGCGAGATAAAAAAAGGTAAGAGACAAAAAAAACAAAAAAATTTTCATAGCTATTTGATGCGAATTTTTACACTTTCTGAATGAAATTCTAATCCTTCTTCTTTTGCAATAGTGCTAACATATTTAGCATTTTTTTCGATATAATTTTTATTAGAAAACATTATATTAGATCTTTTCAAAAAAGTGTTGCACGAAAGCCCAGATGAGAATTTGGCACAAGAATTAGTTGGCAAAGTATGGCTAGGACCAAAAAAATAATCTCCAAAAGCCGTCGGGGAATAATTTCCTAAAAATATAGCTCCAGCATTTTCAATATTTTTTAATAAAACATCAATTTTTTCTTCATTTTGTATAGCTAACTCTAAATGCTCCGGAGCAAAATCGTTGATAAAATTTATAATTTCTGTTAAATTTTGTTTAAAATAAAATTCAATTCTATCGTAAAATTCATTTTTAATTTTGTTTTTTACTTTTGATATTAAATTTTTATTTGTTTCTTCTGCAACTAAGATTCCTTTTGCCATTTTATCATGTTCCGCCTGTGCCATTAAATCCATCGCTATAAAATCTAAATCTGTCGTTTCATCGATAAAAACTAATAAATTGCTAGGTCCAGCCAGCATATCTATCCCAACTTTTCCATAAACTTGTCTTTTTGCTTCTGTAACAAAAGCATTCCCAGGGCCTACTATCATATTTACTTTTTTTATTTTTTGGGTTCCAAAAGCCATTGCAGCTATTGCCTGTGCTCCACCTACACACAAAACTTCATCTGCTCCAGCTAAAAAAATAGTAGCCTTAACTAAAGGAGTGAGATTTTTTAAAGGAGTTGCAACAATTATTTTTTTTACTCCACTTGCAACAGCCGGCAAAATAGTCATAAGAACAGTTGACGGATAAGAAAACCTGCCACCAGGTACATAAACTCCTACTCTATGAATGGGGGTAACTTTTTCTTTAATGAAAAAATCATTGCCAGTAATGTTTACTTTACTAGACATTATATTTTTATACTGATTTTGGTGATAGGCTAAAATATTATCTCTTGCAATATTTATAGATTCTAAAACTTTATCAGGAATTTCTTTAATAGAACTTTCAAGATCTTTTTTATTTAAAACTAAATTTTTTTCTTCAAGTAAAATATTATCAAACTTTTTAGAATATTTTATTAAAGCTAAATCTCCATTAGACTTAACATCATCTAAAATTTCTTTTACAATATTTTCTAAACTTTCCATAAATAAAATTCATCCTTCATCTTCTTCATCAAAAGTTGAATAAAAATAAGGAGTAAAAGCTTCAAATTCTCCAGCACAAGTATCAACCATTTTAAATGAAGGAGTTATATTTAAATTTTCTTTAAAATGTCTCACTTCTAATTCGTCAACTTTGAAAATAGTAGCTAATTCTTTATCCGAAAAACCATTTTGCTTGGCTAAGAAAAATAAATTTTTGTTATTAAAAAAGTCTTGCTTTGGAATAGATTTTAAATATTTTTCAAAATCTATTATTTCTTTAAATTGATTCAAAAACCATTTATCTATTTTAGTGAGTTCATATATTTTTTCTATACTCCAGTCTAATTCTAAGGCTTCCCTGATATAAAAAAATCTTTTTGAAGAAGGTTTTTTAACTAGATTTAATAAATTTTCTTCATATTTTATTCTTTCAGAATCTGTTTTATCTTTTTCTTGAATTTTAATAAAAATGGCATTTCCTTTATATTCTGTAAAACCAGAAGCTCCAATTTCTAACGATCTAAAACCTTTTTGAAAAGCTTCTTTAAATGTTCGCCCAATAGTCATAATTTCACCAACAGATTTCATAGAAATACCTAAAAGATCTTCTGTTCCTTTAAATTTTTCAAAAGTAAATCTAGGAATTTTTACTACACAATAATCGATAACTGGCTCAAAAGATGCCGGAGTAGTTTTGGTTATATCATTTTGTATTTCATCTAAAGTGTATCCTACAGATAATTTTGCAGCAATTTTTGCTATCGGGAAGCCAGTAGCTTTAGATGCCAGAGCAGAACTCCTAGATACTCTAGGATTCATTTCTATTACAACCATTTTTCCATCATTCGGATTTATTGCAAACTGAATATTTGCTCCACCTGTTTCTACACCTATTTTTCTTATAATTTTTACTGCTGCATCTCTCATAGTTTGATATTCTTTATCGGTTAATGTTTGGATAGGAGCAACAGTAATACTGTCACCAGTGTGAACTCCCATAGGATCAATGTTTTCTATAGAACACACTACAAGAGTATTATCATTTTTATCTCTCATAATTTCCAGTTCATATTCTTTCCAACCAAGAACAGATTCTTCTATCAAAACTTCAGATACAGGACTACATTTTAAACCATAACTCACTTTTTCTAAGAAATCTTCTTTATTATAAGCTATTCCCCCGCCAGTTCCACCTAGTGTAAAACTAGCCCTAATAATTACAGGATATCTATTTATGTTTCGAAAAACTTCTTCTGCTTCACTAATGTTATGAACAAAGCCACTAATAGGGACATTTAAATTTATTTCTTGAATACATTTTCTAAAAGAATCTCTATTTTCCGCCTTTTTTATAACATCATATTTTGCACCTATAAGCTCAATGTTATTTTTTTCTAGAATCCCTTTTTCATATAATTCTACTGCTACATTTAGAGCGGTTTGTCCACCTAATGTTGGAAGAATAGCATCAGGTTTTTCTTTTATAATAATTTTTTCTAAACTTTCCAAAGTGATAGGTTCTATATAAGTTCTATAAGATAACTCTGGATCTGTCATAATGGTAGCAGGGTTAGAATTTACTAATATGACATCATATCCATCGTTCATTAGAATGCGACAAGCCTGTGTACCAGAATAATCAAATTCACAAGCCTGCCCAATAACAATAGGCCCAGAACCTATAAGCAAAATTTTATTAATATCGGTTCTTTTAGGCATAACAACTCCATAAAAAAACATAACACTTATAATCCAATGTTATGCTTTTTTGAAAAACTAATTAAAAATAAAAATCTATAATTAGTTATTTTTTATAATATTAACATATTTAAATCTTCTAGAACCTTTAGTTATAAATTTTACAATCCCATCTGATATAGAGAATAAAGTATCATCTTTTCCTCTTTTTACATTTATACCAGGTTTTACTTTTAATCCTCTTTGTCTAACTAATATATTACCAGATTTTGCAAACTGACCATCAAACATTTTAATTCCTAATCTTTTTCCTGCAGAATCTCTACCATTTGTACTGCTTCCCTGACTTTTGGTATGTGCCATTTTTTTCTCCTAGAAACTAACCTAAAACAATATCTTTTATTTTTATTTCTGTATAATATTGCCTGTGTCCTATAGTTTTTGTGTAACTCTTCCTTCTTTTTTTCTTAAAAACTCTAATTTTTTTATCTCTATCTTGTCTTATAACTTCTGCTTCTACTCTTACACCATCTATGTAAGGAGTGCCAATTTTTATATCAGAATCATTATTTAACATCATAACACGATCAAAATTTATTTTATCACCGACATTCTTATTGATTTTTTCTATTCTAACAATTTCATCTTTTTCGATTTTTTGCTGCTTTCCGGATAAATCTATAACTGCATACATATAAGGAATCCTCCTAAATTTTTTATATTTATACATATTTCTATTTTTTTGTCAATAAATTATTTGATATTAAATTTGCTCACTCCAACATCTACAATATCAACTTCACCTAAAAAATTTTCTATTTCTTTATTTTTAAAAATTTGTTTATTTCCTAAAATTGATAGAGTATAGCTAGATTTTATTATTATCCCAAAATTGTCAGTATAATTTAATCCAGATGGAATATCTATAGAAATAACTTCTTTTTTTAATCTATTTATTTTAT
>ONXP01000067.1 GCA_900321865.1 uncultured Elusimicrobia bacterium | reverse complement strand
TTGCTTATTTTGGTTTATTTTTTTATAGTTTCCGTTCTTATTTTATTGTCAAAAAATGTCAATAATTTTCATTATATATTTATTTATATTGTATTTGTATTTTTACTGTTTCATTTTTTAAAATTTGCTTATATACACGAAAATAATAAATTCTTAAAATTTTTTAGATATTTGTACCCTGTGTTTTTGTATGTTTTTTTATATAAATCTATAGATCGTTTTATGCTATCTATTCAGAATAATTGGATGGATAAATATATAAATAATATTGAATTTTTTATATTTGGAAATGAGCCTACTATTTTGCTAGAAAAAATAATCAATCCTATTTTGACAGAAATTTTAAAGTTTACATATTTTTCTTATTATCTTATAATTTTTATTCCACCAGTTTGTTTTTATTTTTCTAAAAAATATAAAATTTTAGATGAATATATAGAATGTGTTAGCATTGCTTTTTTTATATGTTATATATGTTTTGTCTTGTTTCCAGTAGAAGGGCCTAGATATGTTTTTTCAGAGCTATATAAAGTAAAGCTAGACGGATATTTTTTTACACATTTGCAGGATTTTATTATGGCTCATGCCTCTACTCACGGGGGTTGTATGCCTAGTTCTCATGTAGCTGCTAGTTGTATGGCTTGGAGAGTTATAAATAGATATTTTAAAAAAACTTCTTTTTGTTTGTTGCCATTAATTATTTTACTTTGTTTTTCTACTGTTTATCATAGATATCACTATGTTCTAGATGTTGTTTTTGGCTTAGTTGTTGTGTTTTTTGCATCTAGGTTTAGAATTTATTTTTTGACATTTTATAATAAATTTTATTTAGGAGCATAAAGTGGATAAAAATAAGAGAATAGCGAGAAGGTTTCAAGATAAAACAGTTACTGTTATTTTTAATTTTGGAAATAAGACAGTGGAAGGACAATCAATTAACATCAGTCAAGAGGGAATATGTATTTTATTACCTGTTAATTTAGAAATTAATTTTGTTATAAATTGTAAATTAGATTTTGTGTTTGAAGGGAAAAAAGTTCAAGAAGAAGTAGTTTCAAAAATTGTCTGGGGAACAGATCTAGGGAATAATGAGTTTTTAGCTGGAATAACTTATTTAGATACTTCTAAATTGGATAAATATAATCTTTATTTAGACTTTTTAAGTAAAAAAGAAGTAGAAGAAAACGATAATGAACAATAATTATTATATAGATTTTGTAAGAAAATTAGAGGATGTGCCTATTTTAGTGTTTGGGGATACTATGCTAGATAGGTTTGTTTTTGGAAGTGTTGATAGAATTTCACCAGAGGCTCCGGTTCCTGTTGTAAAAACAAAGTTAGAAAAATTTATGCCAGGTGGAGCTGGAAATGTAGTTCAAAATATTTGCGCTTTAGGAGCTACTCCGTATTTGGTTACTGTTGAAGGTGGGGATGTTTTTTCTGAACTGCTTTTAGAGCAATATAATAAAAAAGCAAATTTAGAGGGAGTTATTAGAAATCCTGACAGAAATACTATTTTGAAAACTAGAGTTATAGGAAATGATCAACAAATAGTTAGAGTTGATGTTGAGCAAAAACATGAATTTTCAGAAGAAAATATAGAAGAAATAAAGCAAAAACTATTAATTACTTTAGATAAAGTTAAATTAGTCGTTATATCTGATTATGGTAAAGGAATGGTCGATAAAAATATTTTAGATTTTTTGATAAAAGAAGCGAGAAAAAGACATTTATTTATTTTAGTTGATCCAAAAATTGAAAATTTTAAACTATATAAAAATGTGACTTGTATCACTCCTAATTTATTAGAAGCAAAACAAGGGATGAATGAATTAGACATTTCGCCTAGTGATAATAAAGCTATAGAAAATTTAGGTTTTGGCATAAAAAAGCTTTTAAATTCTGATTCTGTTTTGATTACCAGAAGTGAGTTTGGGATGTCTCTTTTTGAAAAAGATAAAGCTATGCATATTTTGGCGACAGCAAAGGAAGTTTATGATGTTACGGGGGCTGGAGATACTGTTATTAGTATGCTTGCAGTTTGCTTAGCTAATGGTTTAAGTTTATATGACAGTGCTTTTATAGCGAATTTTGTTGCAGGAATTGTGGTTAGAAAAATAGGAACAGCATCCGTTGGAAAGGATGAAATTATAGAAATGATGAAAGTAGAGCTTTAGATTATGAAAGTTATAGGTTTTATTCCATCTAGATATAGTTCTATCAGATTAAAAGCTAAGCCACTAGCTTTAATTTTAGGAAAGACTATGATCGAAAGAGTTTATGAAAATGTAAAGTTGTCTAAAAAGTTAGATGATCTTTTTGTTTTAACTGACGATGAAAGAATAGCAAAAGTAGTTGAAAGTTTTGGCGGAAAGTTTATTTTTACCAGTAAAGATTGTAATAGTGGAACAGAAAGAATTATATCGGTTTTGGATTCTTTTGACTGTGATATTGCATTGAATGTGCAAGGTGATGAGCCTTTGGTAAATAGTTTAGATATAGATTCTTTGGTTGAAGTTTTTAAAGATGAAAATGTAAAAATAGCGACACTAATTCAAAATATCTCTGATAATATAGACAATTCTAATATTGTAAAAGTTGTCTTAGACAATGAAAAAAATGGGATATATTTTTCTAGGGCTCCTATTCCTTATAACAGAGATAATTTAGAAAATGTTAAATATTATAAACATATCGGAATTTATGCATATAGGGCAGAGGTTTTGAAAAAATTTAAGAATATGCATAGCACATTGGATAATATTGAAAAATTAGAGCAACTTAAATTTTTAGAAAATGGTTATAAAATTAGAACAGTTGAAACCAACAATTCATATATTAGTATCGATATAAAAGAAGACTTAGAAAGGTTAGAAAAATTTTTGCAAAATAACAAAAAATAATTTTTGCCCTCGTAGCTCAGTAGGATAGAGCAACAGTTTCCTAAACTGTGGGTCGTGCGTTCGAATCGCGCCGAGGGCATTTTTTTTAATTTCAAATAAAAAACTTATAAACTTTTTCTTAAATTTCATAGAAATTAAATCATTTGACTTTTTTTAATATTTAAATATAAATTAAATATTTTTAATTAAGATTTGACGAGGATTTTTGTCTATGAAAATCAATATAAAATTACAGGAAGGGGCAGATTTGCCTAGTTATGCTCATTATGGTGATGCAGGTTTTGATATAAAAACTATAGAAAATGACACCATTCTTCATCCATTAGAGAGAAAACTTTTTAAAACAGGCATATTTTTAGAAATTCCTATTGGGTATAATCTAGAAATTAGGTCGAGAAGTGGGCTGGCATTAAATAGCGGAATTTTGGTATTAAATTCGCCTGGCACGATAGATCCCGGTTATAGAGGGGAAATAGGCATTATTTTATTCAATACTTCTAATAAGGATGTCTTGATAAAAAAAGGAGATAGAATAGCCCAAGGCATTTTGACAAAATGCGAAACGGCAGACTTTTGTGAAGTTTCTAATCTTTCTGAGACATCTAGAAATGAAAAAGGGTTTGGCTCCAGTGGAAAATAAATTAAAAATTCTTATTTCAATAGGCGATATTGCAGGGATTGGGGCGGAAATAGCATTAAAGGCGGTTTATAAATTAAAATCTAAAAATTTTATTCCTATTTTTGTTGGCAACCTTGATATAATAAAATTAAATCTAAAAATTTTAAGTTTAACTATTCCTGAAAAATATTATGTTTTTAATATTTTAAACGAGGAACTTTCAAATATTATTGACGATACTAATGTTTTAAATATTATAAATATCGATTTTTTAGAAAAATTTGATTTCGAGTTTGGCAAACCAAGTATTTTTACTGGAAAATATTCATATTTATTTTTTGAAAAAGCTGTTAACATTTTGAAAAATAAAAATTTTCGAAAAAAAGGTTTCTATTCTTTAATCACTTCACCTATTTCAAAAGAATTTTGGGAGCTTTCAAAAATGCCGTACAAGGCTCATACCGAGGCATTAAAAAAAATGACAAAATCTAAAAATGTTGCAATGATTTTTGCTAATTCTAAAATAATAATCACATTAGCGACTAGGCATATTTCGATTTCTAGCATAAAAAAAGTTTTTAATACGAATATTTTGCAAGAGGCTATAGATACTAGTATAAATTTTTTAGAAGCTTTAGGGGTAAAAAATAAAAAAATAGGAATATCAGGTCTAAACCCTCATTCTGGCGAAAATGGGCATATAGGCACGGAAGAAAAAGAAATTATAATTCCGACCTTGCAATTAGAAAAGT
>ONXP01000068.1 GCA_900321865.1 uncultured Elusimicrobia bacterium | reverse complement strand
TCACGGCTTTTCGCACAGGTATATTACTCAAAGAATGTTTGATTTGGGTTATAAAGATAATTTTATAATTTGCCATTTAGGAAATGGATGTAGTATATCTGCGATTAAAAATTTTGAATGTGTTGATACTTCTATGGGCTTTACTCCTTTAGAAGGCTTGATAATGGGAACACGTTCTGGTGATATAGATCCTAGTATTATTTTTTATTTATCTAAAAAATATTCTTTTAGTTTGGAAGAAATAGAAAATATATTGAATAAGAAAAGTGGGATTTTGGGAATTTCTGAATGTAGTAATGATATGCGTGATTTAGTTAATCTTGCTTTAAATGGTAATAAAAAAGCAGAACTTGCTATTAATATGTTTGCATATAAAGTGAAAAAATATATTGGAAGTTATTATTTTGCGTTAGATACTTTTAAAAATATAGTTTTTACTGGTGGAATAGGAGAAAATAATTATTTTGTCAGAAAAGTTATTTTGGAGAATTTGACAAATATAGGCATAAAATTAGACTATGAAAAAAATGAAAAGATAGTTTTAGGCCGAGAAGGAATGATTACTAAAAAAGATTCAACTATAAATGCTTTAGTTCTTGCAACAGACGAAGAATTAATGATAGCAAGAGATACTAAAAATATTATATGTAGGAACTCTAAATGATAAAAAGTAATGTAAACTTTGATATTTCAGACAAAAATAATAAAAAAAAAGAAATTTTTATAAGTGCTGGTGATTTTTCTGGGGATATGCATGCTTCTTTTTTAGTAAAAAATTTTAAAAAGTTTTATTCAAATGAAACGATTCAATTTTCTGGAATTGGTGGAAGTTTATTAAAAAATGAAAATATTAATTTTTTATTCGATATGGTTAAAGAACAAGGTTTTGGTTTTGGATTCCAAATATTAAAAAAAATTTTTACTTTTAGGAATATTTTAAAAAAATTAATAAAGCCATATTTGGAACAAAATAAAGACCATATTAAAATGGTAATATTAGTTGATTTTTATGGATTTAATATACATATAGCAAAATTAGCAAAATCTTTTGGTATAAAAGTAGTTTATTATATTGCTCCCCAAATTTGGGCTACAAGAAAATATAGAATAAAAAAAATCAAAAAATTTGTTGATATTGTTATTCCAATTTTGCCATTTGAAAAAAATTTATATGAAAATAATAAAATAGAATCTTATTATTTTGGGAATCCTTTGTGTGAAATAATTAATGAAAATTTAGAAGAGATCACAGATTTCCAGGATGAAAGTTTGATTGGTATAATGCCTGGGAGCAGGTTAGAAGAAATTAATAAAATTTTACCGATATTTTTAAAATTAATAAATATGCTTTTTGATCTTGCTAAAATAGATGCTGTTTTTTTTAATATTTTGCAAAAATATAAATTTGTATTAGTTTTGTCAGAAAATATTTACTATAAATTAGATTTTAGAGATAATGAAGTATTATTAAAAAATAGTGTGAAAAAGAATAAAAAAATTCTGGATTTATTAAAAAAAATTAATATTTTTATGAAGAAAGTTCCTGATTTAATTATAGTAAAGGGACCTAGTTATAATCTCAGAAGTAAAATGAGGTTTATTTTGACTGCATCTGGTACAGCAACTTTAGAAAATACTTTATTGTCGGTATATATGCTAATTTTTTACAAAGTAGATTTTTTGTCTTATTTTATTGCAAAATTATTAATAAAAGTAAAATTTATAGGTTTGCCAAATATTTTAGCTGGGAAATTGGTTTGTTTTGAATTTATTCAGAAATTTAATTTTTTATCGATAGCAAATGATATTAAAATTTTAATGAAAAAAAAGGAATTTATAAATCAAAAGAAAAAAGAATTGGCTATTATTTCAGAATCTCTTTTTGTTGATAAAAATTTTTCAGTGATAAAACAAATAGTAGATTTTTTAGTAAAAAAAATTTAATAAGGAGATAAAAAAAATGGCAAAAGGAAAAGACAAAGCAAAAGCTGAAGAGAAGAAAAAACCTCAAAAAACTTTAAAAGAAAAAAGAAAAGAAAAAAAGGAAAAAAATAAATAATTTTGCTATCTAAGTTTTTTATGAAAAAAGTTATTTTAGTTTTTAATTTTGTTTTATTTTATTTGATTTTTAACACTTTTTTATTAGGGAAAGAGGTGAAAAAGGTGCATACAAAGGTTTGTTTGGAAACTAATATGGGAAAAGTGTTTTTAGAGCTTTTTGATGATATGGCTCCAAATACTGTAAAAAATTTTTTAAATTATGTTCAAAAAGGTTTTTACAATGAGACAATTTTCCATAGAGTAATAAAAAATTTTGTAGTGCAAGGTGGTGGATATTCTAGCGGTTTTTTACCAAAAACAGGT
>ONXP01000070.1 GCA_900321865.1 uncultured Elusimicrobia bacterium | reverse complement strand
TAAAATCGATAATTCCCAGATAAATTAAAAAAAGATGGCTTTAAATTAAATTGAAAAGAAGAAAATATATTTTTAGTCAAATCATTATTACTGTCTCCAATAGCATCTACATACTGAAAAGATAAATCATATAAATCTTTTTCAAAAAAACATTGCACCCCAAAAGAATCGTCCAAAGGAAAATCCAAACTAGAAGAATTAACGAATAAACCAGATAAAAAAAACTTTTTTTCATCATCGGCTATTTCATTTTGATCTATTGCAGCATTTGCAGATATTTTTCCAATATTCATAAAAAGCCCATCAAAAAATTTATGCTCCAAATAAATATCAGAAATACTTATATTTTCACTACCTCTAGATGAATCATTTACAGAACTAAACAAATTTAGATTATTATCAATCGACCCTTGACCTGCCTCAAGTTCTAAAAATATTTTATTTTTTTTATCAAAAGCTTTATTTATTTCAAAATCTAAAGAATATGAAGAAACAAAGGGACTTTTTCTATTATTAGAAGTTTCTTCTAGGGGTAAATTTACATTATGGACATTTTGAAAAACATTTGTAAGCTCAAATCCAAATTCCATATCTTTAAAAAAATTATCAAGATTTTCAATTTTTGAATTTAAATTATCTATTTCATTTTTTAATAATGTAAAATTATCCAGAGCAAAAACTAAAGAAAACATAAAAAAATAAATACAAAAAAACAAAAAAAAGCTATTTATTTTAAATTTCCAATTATTTTTTATTATCATTTTTCTCCTCACAACTTTTACAAGTTGAGCAACATGAGCAACCTTTTTTTATATTTTTATAAACAAAATAAACCAAACATCCCAAAGCTATAATTAAAATAGTTAATCCAAACAATAGTTCCATTTTTACCTCATATATTTAATAAATTATAAACAAAAAAAGAGATAATATAACTTAGAAAAGTAGTCCAAAAAATAAGAAATAAAAGCCATTTTAATTCTCCAGCTTCTTTATAAAAAACACTAGCAAATGCAATGCAAGGCATATATATAAGACAAAATATTAAAAAAGTTATAGCTTTTTTCTTATTCCAAAAAGGATCCTTTTTTAATTTATCTTTTAAAATACCTTCCTCATCATCCTCCCCTATTTCACCTAAAGAATAAATTGTCCCAAGTGTGCTAACTACTAATTCTTTGGCAAAAATTCCTGTAATTAGGGCTATTCCTATTTTCCCATCAAAACCTATCGGCTTTAAAACTGGTTCAAAAGAATTCCCTATTTTCCCTATAAAACTATTTTCTAATTTTACAGTTCTAATTTCTTCGTTAGATAAATTTATCAAATTTGCTTCTTTTACTTTTGGGAAAGTAAGTCCAAACCATATAATCATAGAAACAAATAAAACTATAGTTCCAGCCTTTTTTAAATACTGGCACCCTCTCTGCCACATCTTTAAAAGTAAGCTTTTTAGAAGTGGTATTCTATAAGGCGGAAGTTCCATAACAAAATAGCTAGACTCCCCCTTAAAAATAGTTTTCCTAAATAAAAAACTACTGCCAAGAGCTAAAAAAATGCTAATTAAATACATTAAAAACATAATATTTGGGGCAGACTTTGCATCAAAAAATGCTCCTATTATCAAAGCAAATATTGGTAATTTTGCTCCACAAATCATAAAAGATGTAACAAGCAAAGTAGACAGTCTATCTTTTTTATCTTCTATTGTTCTAGTCGCCATGAGAGCTGGTACTCCGCAACCATTCGTCGCTATTATCATAGAAGCAAAGGATTTCCCGTGAAGTCCAAATTTTCGCATAACTCTATCCATTATAAATACAGCTCTCGCCATATATCCAGTATCTTCAAAAAATGCTATTGAAAAAAACATAAAAAGTATCAGAGGAAAAAAGCCCAAAACTCCACCCACTCCAGCAACTAAACCATCAACTAAAAAAGATCGAATAATTTCTATAGAAACAGTATTGTTTAAAAATTTTGAAATGTTATCTATTATTTTTTCAAACAAAATTACAAAAGGAAGAGAGCAAGTAAATGTAAACTTAAACATTAAATACATAAAAATCGCAAAAATTGGAATTGCTAAGAATTTATTTAGAACTATTTTATCAATAGTTTCAGAAATATTCTTTTTTTTAATGTTATTTTGCGACAAAATAGATTCTAATATTTTATCAATCCAAGAATATATTTTGTCAGCAATGATAACTTCTATTTCTTCATCGTATTTTTTCAAAATAGAATTTTTTTGATTTTTTATAAAAGAAACTATATTTTCATAATTTGGTAAAGAAGATATTCTTTTTAAAGTATATTCATCTTCTGTCATCAAAGATAATGCTAAAAAATCTAAAGGAAGACTCTTTGAAAAATTTTTGTCTTGTAAAATAAAATTTTTTATTTTTGTTTTGAAATCATTAATTTCCTCTCCAAAATCTATAGGGAAAATTTCTTTTTTATCATTTTTAGATGTAGATAAAACTTCTATAATTTTATCAATCAAACCATTAGTCCCAATATTTTTATTAGCAACGAGAGCTACATTTAGAATCCCAAAATCTTTTTCAAGTTTTTTTAAATCTAATATAGTCCCATTAGATTCCATCATATCCATCATATTCATAGCTAGTATAATTGGAATATCTAATTCTTTTAGTTGGGCATAAAGATAAAGATTTCTCTCTAAATTTGATGCATCTATAATATCTACTATAAGATCTGGTTTTTCTTCTAATAAAAAATTTCTGCTAACAATTTCATCATCCGAAGTCGCTGATAAACTGTAAATTCCAGGTAAATCTACAACTTTTATTTTATATTCATTTTTTACGAAAAAACCTTCTTTTTTTTCTATCGTGACCCCTGGATAATTCCCAACATGTTGGTTTAATCCAGTGAGATTATTAAAAATGCTCGATTTCCCAACATTAGGATTGCCTGTTAGACAAATAGTATAGCTTTTATAAGACATAACTATTTTTCCTCTTTAACCAAGATTTTTGAAGCACTTTCATTATCTATAGCGAGCCTCGTTCCTCTCAATAATACAGTTATAAAACCATCTTCTTTGCTAGTTAAAACTTTCATTTTTTCGCCAGGAATAAAACCTAAATCTATTAATTTTTGTCTATAATCCTTCATTAAATTAGTAAAACTAACAAACTTAATAAAAGCATTCTGCTTGGCATTGACTAAATTCATTTTATTCCTCCAAAGATACATAAATTTTTTCTGCTTCATCTTTCCTAAGGCTAAGATTAAAATTTTTAATTTTAATCTCTATAGGATCAGAAAAAATGGCTTTTTTAGTAATTATGATTTTTTCACCTTTCATTATTCCCATTGCCAAAAACTTTTTCGTAAGTCTAGGATCTTTTGTTATTACTTTTTCTATAACAGCTAATTTGTTTTTTTCTAGTTTGTCTAATGCTATTGACATTTCATAATCTCCTAAAAATTAGTCTTATATTAAAAAGTTATATAAGTCTAACATTTTAAAAATAAAAAATCAATGACTTTTATATCTTAGATAAAATTATCTTATTTTTCCTTTGTATGAAAAACCTAAAAGTTCTATTTTTTCTTGCAAAATCTTTTCATCTAATTCTTTATTTAGAGAAACTATCCCAGTCTTTATATCAATAAAAATATCTTTTTCTTTTGAAAGATTTTGAAAAACTTTGTAAACATTTTCCTTACATTTATTGCATCTCATTCCATCAACTTTATAACAAAAAAAATACTCATTATTTTTTTCTTTTCTAAAAAAAGAATAAATTATTAAAAAAAGTAAGGTGATAGATGACAAAATTTTAATATAATAAAATATAGCACTTGTATTATGATTATGCATAATATCCCCATAGATTTTAAACCATTCAGAAGGCAAAAAATAATCTATACAAATTCCCATAAAAAGGCTACCTAATATTAAACTAGAAAGATATAAAAATACAGTTTTTTTCCCAAATACTTTTAAAAGTATCAAAATAGATGCTATATTTGTAGCGGGTCCTGCCACTAAAAAAACAAAAGCACTGCCAAACGAAAGGCCTTTTGCGATCAAACTAGCAACTATAGGAATAGAACCTGTAGCACAAACATACATAGGAATAGCAAAAACTAAAATTAAAAGCATATTAAAAACTGGATAATTTTTTAATATTATAAAAAAATTGTCAGGAACAAAATAAGTGATAAGCCCTGCTATAACTAATCCTAAAAAGAGCCATTTTCCTATATCACTAGGCATTTCTATAAAACCATAACGAAAAACTTCTTTTATTTTTTGTAAAAAAGAGCTGGTTTTCAGGTTAAAATTATTTGTTGTGTCACAATCATTTTTTTTATTTTTGGATTCTACTTTTTTATCTTTGTCAAAAATATTTATAATGGTTCCAGAAAAAATAGCAATTATAAAAGCGAAAAAACCCCTAGCTAAAGCAAAATTTATCCCCATTAGTGAATATGTAGCAATTATAGAATCTACTCCTATTTGAGGTGTAGAAATCAAAAATGATATCACACTACTTTTTGATGCTCCATCTCTATAAAGCCCTATCGCTGTCGGAATGACCCCACATGAACAAAGAGGAAGTGGAACTCCAAAAAGTGAAGATAAAAAAATAGAAAAAAAATTACCTTTAGATAAATATTTAATAAAACTTTTACTTGAAAGAAAAACATGAAGCACTCCTGCTAAAAAAAATCCTAACAAAACATAAAAAGACATTTGGTTTACAATTGTAAAAAAAATACTAAATATTTTCATTTTAGTTTTCCTTTTTAAGTTTGCCTATAAAAAATATTAGCTTTGATAAAGTTTCATCACTAATAGTATGTTCTATTTTACAAGCATCATTTTTAGCAACGGTTTCATCCACATTTAAGATTTCTGTAAAAAATTTATACATTACATCTTCTTTATATTGAATATCATCTGCTATTTTTTGTCCCTTCTCTGTCAAATCTACATAACCGTATCTTTCATGAATAACTAAATCTTTTTCTGACAATATATTTAATGCAATATTAACACTAGAATTTTTTACATTTAATTTCTTTGCAATATCTTTTACTCTGACTAAATTTTTAGTTCTTTTTAGCATAGCTATTGTTTCTAAATAATTTTCTAAGGACTCGGTTAAAATATTTTTCATAAAATCTCCAAAAAATTCTTATAATTTTTGAATTATTTTATTTTCTAAATTTAAATACCCCTCTGGACAATGAGTAGAGCAGTATATAGTTTTATTATTTTTTATAAAATCTCTAACTTTTGATAAAGTATCTAAAGCCTTATCTTTATCTTCGAATACTACAGAAAGCTCATTATTTTTTAGTGCTGCATCGCAATATGTAATGTCTCCATGAAAAAGATAAAAAAGACCATTTTCTTGATCGTCTAATATGACAATAGAATTTCCCAAAGTATGTCCCGGAGCCTTTATCATAATTAAATTTGGAGTAATTCTCTCTGATTCCAAAAAATTATAAAATTTCCCAGCAGTAAAATCTACTTTAATAATATTATCCCCTTCTAGTTTCATTTGATCCGCCTCTAACCTAGAAATATAAATTTTAGCATCAGAAAACATTTTTATTTCTCCTGTATGATCTGGATGTTTATGGGTTATTATTATTTTTTTTACATCACTAATTTTATATCCAGTCTTGTCAAATGCCTCTTTAAATGTATTAATTTTATCGCCCATAAAAATATTAGCATTCTCATCTTTTTTAAAATCTGGAGTATCACAAGGAAGCCCTGTGTCAATTAAAATCACTTCATTCCCATCATCTATTAAAAAATTTTGAAGACTAGATTTATATCTTATATTTTTAATATTATTTTTATCTCTAGTTCCACCAAAAGCAAAACTTTCTGTCATAAATCCATTATCATAAAATTTTAAAGCTAAAATTTTCATATTTCCTCCAAATAAATATTTTTAAAATATCAAATAAATATTTGAAAAACAATAAAAAAATTATAGATTATTGTATATTTTTTTGTGTAAGTTATATTTTGAAAAACTAAAAGGGACAAAAAAGAGCAAAATTTATTAACGGCATTTTCTAGATAAATCCAAGCTAAAAAAAATACACATATTTTGCCTCCGTTGTTAAAAAAAGAGATGTCCAGATAAAAAATAATAGTTATTAATTAAAATTTTCAATAGAAGGCTTAATGCTCACATTAATCCTTTTTTAAAAATATTAGAGTTTTTTATTATTTTTACTATGAAAGATATAAAATCAAAAATTATAAAACTTTTGGAAACTAAAAATAAAAGGGTCTTAGATTATGCAAATTTTGTCCGTCATAAAAATGTAGGAAATTCAGTTCATCTTAGAGCTTTAATAGAATTTTCTAATTATTGCAAAAATAATTGTAAATATTGTGGCCTACGGTCTGCCAATAAAAATATAAAAAGATACAGAATGAGTTTAAAAGAAATAATTAAACAGGCAGAACTTGCTTCTAGGCTCGGTTATAAAACTGTAGTCTTGCAATCAGGAGAAGACTCATTTTATACAAATGACAAATTATGCTATGTTATCGAAAAAATTAAAAAGTTAGATCTTGCTATAACTCTTAGCATTGGGGAGCGAAGTTTTTCTGATTATAAAGACTTTAAAATGGCTGGGGCTGACAGATATTTATTAAAAATAGAAACAACTGATAAAAATTTATATAAATCTTTACATCCAAACATGAATTATGAAAATAGGGTAAATTGTTTGAAAAATTTAAAATCTTTAAACTTTGAAGTAGGAACAGGAAATCTTGTTGGCTTGCCAAACCAATCCATAGAATCGATTGCAAACGATATTTTATTTTTTAAAAATATTGATGCTGATATGATAGGAATTGGGGCATTTATACCGCACCCAGATACTCCTCTAGCTTTTGAAAAAAATGGCGATTTTTTCTTAGCTCTAAAAATCATGGCTATAACTAGAATTTTAATGAAAGACATAAATATTCCAGCAACAACTGCTATGGAAACTTTAAGCAAAAACGGCAAAATTTTAGCCTTAAAATCTGGGGCTAATGTCGTAATGCTTAATCTCACAGAAAAGAAATACAAAAAATTATACGAAATTTATCCAGGGAAAAATTCTAGCAAAGAAGATCCTAAAAAATCAAGGATCTCTTTTGCTCAAAAATTAAAATCTATAAACAGATTTATCTCTAATAATAAAGGCTCTCATAAACATAAAAAAATATTTTATTCAGAATAATAATCCAAAACCTTCTTCAATTCTGCTTCGTCTATTTTTATATAAAATTTTTCTTTTAAAATGCTTTTATTGTCTAAAAATTCTTCTTCGTTTAATATAAATTGACAAATACAATTTTTTTTCGTTTTCATACTATCACAAATGCATACAGCATCTTCCTGGCATTTACAAGGCTTGCCAAGATTTAAAACAAGTTTTTTAAAATTTACATAATATATTTTTTTTTCGGCTAACATTTATTCCTCTAAAAAAATTTATAATTTTTTAGAGATCTGAACCTAAAATTTTTAGGAACAAATCTCTAAAAATAGCTTATTTTTAAAATTAAAAATTTATTGTAATTTTTTGTATTCTTTATCAGAAACAGGTTCTAACCATTCTGTAAAATAATTTTTGTTAGGTACTTCTATAGCGATATGTGAAAACCAAGAATCAGGAGCTGCTCCGTGCCAGTGCTTTACCCCTGGAGCAATATTAACTACATCCCCTTTTTTTAATTCTATAGGCAGTTTTCCCCATTCTTGATAATAGCCCCTGCCGTCTGTTACTAATAATATTTGCCCTCCACCATTATGAATATGCCAGTTATTTCGAGTTTTTGGTTCAAATGTAACATTGACAATGTTTACTTGTTCTTTTGATAAAACCTTTAAATATGATTTTCCTTTAAAATATTTACTATAACTTTCGTTTTCATAGCCAATACCAAAAAGCGGAGTAAACGATTCATGAGATTGTAAATTTGACTCTTCAATCACTTTTTTAGCCAGCTTTAAACTTACAAAAGTATTAGGAAAACCTATGTATGGCATAACTTGAATAATTGATGCAATGATATTTTCAATAGAATTCCCTGCTTTTAAACTTCCGTTTATATGACTTTTTAATTCTATATAATTCCCCAAAGCGACCAGACTAACCATTGAAGTTAATTCTCTAGTTTTTATATCTATTCCTTCTCTAGTATAAAAATCTCCAAAACGAACAGATGTTAAAAATTTAGAAACATCTTTACCCATGTTATTTGGCAAATTTTTAAATTCTTCGAATGCTTCATCTCCATAAAGAGACCGTTCAATTTTAGAGCCCTTTTTATATCTATTCCTTTCATTCACTTTACTTAAATCTTTTAAATCTTTCGTTAAATTTCTTTTATCTATAACATCATTAAAAACATAAATTGCATTTAAAACCTTAGGAAAACCTATCA
This sequence comes from uncultured Elusimicrobia bacterium, assembly GCA_900321865.1. Classification (GTDB taxonomy): domain Bacteria; phylum RUG730; class RUG730; order RUG730; family RUG730; genus RUG730. Next base: position 6,641 of record ONXP01000070.1, on the reverse strand, counting down.
TAGGAGCTAAATTATAGATTACTTCTCTAATTTCAATTGGTTTACATCCAGCATCAAGAGCCGCATTTATATGCCCTTTTAATTGAGTAAGGGTTTGCAAAGTAGTTAAAACAGAAATTGTTAAAAGTTCTCGCAATTTTATATCAAGATCTCCAACATAAAAGACTTCTCCAAAAATATATTTTTGCAAAATATCCATAAATTCTTTATCTTGCCCTTGATTATCTTGAATATTTTTATTAAATAAAATTTCAAGATTTCGGTTAGCTAAATTTTCTCTGGAAAAAGACTCCCTATCATTTGAATAGCCAAAGCTAAATATATTAAAAACAAAAAAAACAACCAAAAAAATAATTTTTACCACTATTTCCTCCTAAAAAATTTTTATAAACTAAAAAACTATTGTTATTCAAAAGATTTTACACATCTAGTGATATATCAAAGCATTTTACAGAATGTGTAATATAACCAAAAGATATCCTATCTATATCAAAATCTTTTACTTTATTTAATTTTTCCATAGACATATTTCCAGAAATTTCGATTTCATAAATTTTACCTTTTTCTTTTTCTTTATTTCGAATAAGTTTTATAGATTTTTCCAATTTTTCTAAATTCATATTATCTAGCATAATAATATCAGCATTCCAAATTTCATCATAGGCAAAATATGCTTCATTATCTATTTCTATTTCTACTAATTTTCTATCATTTTTATTTATATTTTTTATTTTTTCTAAATATTTTAATACTTTTTTTAAATCTTTTTCAAGATAATTATCTTTTATCATTAAATATTCACCCAAATTCAGTCTATGATTAGTCCCTCCACCAATATTTACAGAATATTTGTCCAAAATTCTAAATCCTGGTAATGTTTTTCTAGTATCATAAATTTTTGCCCTTTTTCCTTCTAAAATTTTTGTTAATTTTTTTACTTCTGTAGATATTCCTGACATTCTAGATAAAAAGTTTAAAAAAATCCTTTCTAGCTTTAAAATATCAACCAATTCTCCCTCAATTTTACCAATAATTTCTCCAACTTTTATTTCGTCTCCGTCATTTTTAAAAGGAATAAAATTTATTTTATTGTTTATATATTTATTTTCTAAAGCAACATCTATAATAATTGGCAAAATTATAAGACCAGAAATTATTCCATCAGCTTTTGATATAAAATTGCAACTAATATCATTTTTGTAATCATCAAGAAAAATTGTTTCTGTCGTAGCATCTCCATAAAACAAATCTTCATTTAAAGCAATTTTTATTAAAGTTTTTATATTAGAAATATTTCGTTCACTTAATAAAATATCTTTAGTTATTTGCATTAATTAAAATCCTCTTTTTCTTTAAAAATAGTTAAAAATTTTTGTTCTTCTCGTCTCATAATTTTTATGTCTTGTTCCAAAATATCGTCGTATCCTATCAAATGTAACAAGCCGTGCACTAATAAAAGTTTCATTTCTTCATTAAAACTGTTATTAAATTTTTTAGATTGGGAAAATGCGACCTCTGGACAAATAAAAATTTCCCCAAATATCATTGGAATATCATTATCATTTTCTATTTCCAATAAATCTGTATCCATAGGAAGCGATATAACATCTGTTTTTATATTTAAATTAAATACTCTATTTTTTAAACTTTTAATACTTTTACTAGACAAAAATGATACATATAAAAAAACTTCTCTTCCTAAAAAAATATTTTTTGAAATTTTATTTTTAAAAAATTCTATTACTAAAGATTTATAAATATCAAAATCTAGTTTATATTTTCTTTGTTTATTTATAAAAACAATATTTAACGTCATTAAATTTTTATCCAAGAAATATTTTTATATCTTCGTATCCAGGTCAATTGTCTTTTTGCATAATTACGAGTTTTCTGTTTAGCCAAAGTTTTTGCTTCCAAAAGCGATATTTTTTTAGTCAAAAAATCTATCATTTCACTATATCCTATTCCAAATTTTAAAAGCTTTTCATCTTTAAAACCTTTTTTATACAAAAATTCTGCCTCTACAATAAGCCCATTTTCTATCATTTTATCAAATCTCTTATTTATTCTATCATAGATAGCTTCCCTTTCAAGATCTAAAGCTAAAAAATTAATATCAAATTTCGTTTCATCTATTTTAGTTTTTTCTTGCCAAAATTTTAAAGTTTTTTTTGTATAAAGAAAAACTTCCAAAGCTCTAGCAATTTTCACAGGATTTTTTTCATCTAAAATGGTTTCATTGTCCATCGATCTCAATAACTTTAACGAAAAATCTTTTCCTTTTTCTCTAACAATATGTCTAACATTTTCCCTAATATCATCTGGAATATCTGGAATTTTTGCAAAATTAAAAAGGCAAGCCGATATATAAAAACCTGTTCCTCCAGTTAAAATTATGTTTTTTTTCAAATTTAAAGCTTTTTCTATACATTTATGAAAATAATTAGCAAAATCTATCGCATTAAAATTATTTTCTTCAAAAATGCTGATCAAATCAAATCCAAAATGTTCCACATCGCCCAAAAAAAGAGATCCATTTTTAATGGTTAATTTTGGTTTTGCTGTACCAATCGAAATTTCTTTATATATTTGTCTAGAATCAGCATTAATAACTATAGAATTCGTTTTTTTAGCTAAACAAATAGCATATTCTGTTTTTCCTGATGCAGTAGGTCCTAAAATCACTGTTATTGGAATTTTTTTCATATTATTCTAAAAAATTTTTTATCCATTTCTTTTTGTGAAAAACTAATCATAGTAGGCCTTCCATGCGGACAATGATAAGGATTTTTTGTTAAAAAAAGTTTTTTTATTAAATTTTCCATCTCTTCTTTTGAAAGAATAGTTTTAGCCTTTATAGAATTTTTACAAGAAATCATCATAATTTTTTCTATAATCACATTTGGAATTTTATCAAAATTTATATTGTCAGAAAATATTTCTAAAATTTCCAATGTAGCTTCTTTTTCTTTTCCACTATCTAAAATATTGGGAACTGCATTTATTTTTATAATATTTTTACCAAAAGGCTCTAAAAAATAACCAAAAGACTCTACCTTTTTATAAATATCTAAATTTTTATATTTATCCATTATCGAAAAAGGCATTTCTATCTCCAAAGGAAAAAGAAGCCCTTTTGATAATATTTTTTGATTTTTAAAATCATCTAAAAGTTTTTCGTAATTTATTCTTTCATCAGCTGCATGCTCATCTATCAAAATTAAATCGTTGGATTTATTATAGGCTAAAATATATTTTTCTGGAAAGAATCCTATAACTTTCAAAAATTCTTTTTTTTCTTTTTCCTCAAACAAAAACTCATTTTTTATATTTTTAGTTTCAATAATTTTAGTTTCAGAAATTTTTAATTTTTCTTCTTTTTTCAAATCCACATTGCTAAACATAGCATTTAAGTTTTGCCAAGATTTTAAATATTTTTCTCTATATTCATTAGAAAAATAAATTTTGGTTTTATAGTTTTTAAAATTTCTTTCACTGAAAATGTCTAATTTTAAGTTTTTATTATTATTTTTATTAGTTATATATTTCTGTTTTTCGTCAATTTCTTCAATATTTTGATTGTTATTTTCTCGTTCTTCTGCTATTTTAACAGTATTTTCTATTACATTTTGAATATCATTATTTCTCAAAGTATTTTTTATAGTTTCTGATACTATTGAAAAAATAGCAGCCTCATTCATAAATCTTACATCTAATTTCCTAGGATGAATATTACAATCAAAATATTCTCCACTCATTTCTAAAAATAAAAAAGTTATAGGACAAAAAGCCCCGACTAAACTTTCTTTATATGCATTGTTTATAGCAATATTAATTATTTTTGAGTTAATTATTCTTTTGTTTACAAAAACATAATAATTATTTTTTTTACTACTTCTATATTCACTAGTCGAAGTATATCCAAAAATGTGAAAAGATTCATTTTGAAATTCAAATGGTAAAAGTTCATTTCCCAATTCTTTTCCAAAAATTTCTTTTATCCTAAAAAGTTTTCCTTCTTTAGAAAAGATATTTAACTTTATTTTTCCATCTATTTTTAAAATAAAATTTATTTCATCATAACTGATAGCTATTTTTTCAATAGTATCAATAATTTTTGAATTCTCTACATTTTTAGATCTTAAAAATTTTTTTCTAGCAGGAACATTAAAAAATAAATCCTTTATAAATATCTGTGTTCCAAAAGGCATCCCTTGTTTTTCTGCATCTTTATCTATATTCCCAGCTTTAATTTTTAGTTTATAACCAAAATCATTTTTTAGGACTCTAGATCTTATTTCCATATTTGAAATTCTAGCAATAGATGCAAGAGCCTCCCCTCTAAATCCAAATGTATTAATTTTTTCCAAGTCTTCTATCTTTGAAATTTTGCTAGTAGCATGAAGCTTCGTTGCCATAAACAAATCATCTTTGTCAAGACCAATTCCATCATCTATGATTTTTATACTACTAAGACCCATATTTTCTATTTCTATAGTTATATTTTTTGCTCCAGCATCAATAGAATTTTCTACCATTTCTTTTATGCATGCCTCAGGCCTATCTATAACTTCTCCTGCCGCTATCTTTTCTATTGTATCTAGGTTTAATAATTTAATTTTTGACATAATTTATTTAGCTTAAAAAAAAATATTAAGCTTATTTTAATATAAATAATTTATATTTTTAAGTAAAAATTTAAATTATTTTATAAAAAATCAGAAAGATTAGAAAAAAATTAAGAGATTAATAATCTTATAATATATAACTGTCTTAAAGTTTGAAAAAATCAAGAATAAATTTTTTTATTTTAAATTTATAAATTGTGAAATTAAAAACTTCTAAATTCATTGTCTAACAAGTTTATTTTTATCAAAATTTAACTTACTATAAAATAAAAAAAAGAGCCCTAAAATAAAATTTAGAGCTCTTAAAAAATTATTTTTTAATGTGTTACTAAAATCAAATAAAATTTTTAAACAGCATCATTTTTAGAATTTTTTCCATAATAAGCATTTAAATACATTTGCTTTATTTCACTAATTAAAGGATACCTTGGGTTTGAGCCTGTGCATTGGTCATCAAATGCTTGCTGGCTCATTTCGTCTAATGTATCTAAGAAATCTTTTTCTTCTATTCCATAATCTCTAATTGTTTCTTTAATTTCTATTTTTTTCTTTAATTCATCAATTGCTTTTATTAAGTTTTCTAATTTTTCTTCGTTTGTGTTTCCATCTAAATTTAAATAATCTGCAACTTCTGCATATCTTTCTAATGTGTGTGGATGCTCATATTGTGGAAAAGTTCCCATTTTTTCTGGCACATTGCTACTGTTAAATCTTAATACTTCATCTAATAATAGTGCATTTGCTATTCCATGTGGTATATGGTGAAATGCTCCTAGTTTATGTGCCATTGAGTGGCATACTCCTAAAAATGCATTTGCAAATGCCATTCCTGCCATTGTTGCTGCATTTGCCATTTTTTCTCTAGCTTCTGGATCATCTGCTCCTTTTTCGTAAGCTCTTGGTAAATACTCAAATATCATTTTTAAAGCACGTAAAGCCAAACCATCTGTATAGTCTGTTGCCATCATTGATGCTATTGCCTCTAAAGAGTGGCTTACTGCATCTATGCCAGATGCAGCAGTTAAACCTTTTGGTGCATTCATCATCATATTGCTATCTACTATTGCCATGTCTGGCATTAGTTCATAATCTGCAAGTGGATATTTTACTCCTGTTCTCTCATCTGTTATAACTGCAAATGGTGTTACTTCTGAGCCTGTTCCTGCCGATGTTGGAACTGCTATAAAATATGCCTTTTCTCCCATTTTAGGAAATTTATATACTCTTTTTCTAATATCTTGAAATCTTATTGCCATATCTAAAAAGTCTACATCTGGATGTTCATATAATACCCACATTATTTTTGCTGCGTCCATTGCAGAGCCTCCACCAATTGCTATTATGCAATCTGGTTCAAAAGTTTCCATTTCTTTTGCCCCTTCTTTTGCACTTTTTAAGCTAGGATCTGGTTCTACATTGTAAAATGTTGTATGCACTATTCCCATTTCGTCTAATTTATCTGTTATAACTTTTGTATATCCATTTTTATAAAGGAAAGTATCTGTTACTATAAATACTCTTTTTCTATTTATTTCTTCTTTTAATTCTTCTAAGGCTACTGGAAGACAGCCTCTTTTAATATATACCTTTTCAGGTGCTCTAAACCAAAGCATATTTTCTCTCCTTTCGGCAACTGTTTTTATATTTAATAAATGTTTTACTCCAACATTTTCTGATACTGAATTTCCACCCCAAGAACCACATCCGGAGTGTTAATGATGGTGCTAATTGAAAATTGTAAATATCTCCAATTCCTCCTTGTGATGATGGTGTGTTTATTAGTATTCTACATGTTTTCATTTTTAAGTAAAACTCTTCTAGTTTTTCTTTTTGTTTATTTTCATCTATATATAAGGATGATGTATGCCCATATCCTCCATCTGTTATTAAGTGTTCTGCCTTGTCCAAAGCTTCTTCAAAATTTTTTGCTCTATACATTGCAAGTACTGGAGAAAGTTTTTCATGTGCAAATTCCTCCTTAGTGCTTACATCTTCTACTTCTCCTATTAATAT
>ONXP01000071.1 GCA_900321865.1 uncultured Elusimicrobia bacterium | reverse complement strand
CTCAAGAACTAACAGAATCCTAAATAGTGTTAAAACATATGGTAATATAGTTTCATTTAGAAATTTAGAAGATAGACTTAATGAAGCCTTAGCCAAGTTTGGTGATGAACAAGCTCATGGAATAGTTTTACTAAAACCATATAATGACTATTATTATGGATACGAAGATGAGAATGGTAAGAAGTTTGAAGGATATAAAGAATTAGTAGAAAAACTAATGTCTAAATTTGCACCTGGAGAATTAATGCAAAGTGAACAAGAACAAAAAGAATTTATTAAATTATATAGTGCAATATTAAAAGTTACTAATATCTTATCTTCATTTGATGAGTTTAAAGATGATGAATTATTAAATGAAAGAGATAAACAAGATTATCATAGCATTTATATTGAACTTTATAATGTATTTAGAAATAGAGCTAAACAAAAAAAGACAGATGTTACTGATGATGTAGTATTTGAAATGGAACTGATTAAGTCTATTGAAGTTAATATAGATTATATTTTAGGTTTAGTTAAAAAGTATCATGATAGTAATATGGAAGATAAAGAAATATTAGTAACAATTCAAAAGACAATTATGGCAAGTCCTGATTTAAGAAACAAGAAAGATTTAATCATGGCATTTATTGATTCTTTAGATCAAAATTCTGATGTATATTCAGACTTTGAATCTTTCATGAATAGTAAAAAGAAAGAAGAACTTGACAAAATTATTTCTGAAGAAAATCTTGATAAAGAAGAAACCTATAAATTTGTTGAAAAATCATTTGAACAAGGAAGAGTAGAAACAAATGGAACAGAAGTTTCAAAAGTACTTCCTCCAATGAGTATGTTTACTCCGAATAATAATAGACAAGAAAAGAAAAATAAAGTTATAGATAAATTATTAGAGTTTTTTGACAAATTTTTTAGTATTACAAGTAAGAATTTTTAACGATTTTAAAAATTTAATATTTTTTTGATATTGTTTTAAGAATTCCAGCAACTTTAAAACTTTTATAAAAAGAAGAAAATCCAAAAACAAAAATCTTTTTTAAAATTTTTTTCTACAGAAAAATAAAAAAATATAGAGACCTCGCCCGAGATGTGCCGAACTATTTGGAATTTTTAAAAAATTTTAAAAAATTTTGAAAAATGAAAAATCAAAAATCAAAAATCAAAAAATTTCAAAAAATAAAGTTATCAAAATTTTATAAAAAAAAAAGATTAGAAATATTTTTAAATAGAAAATTTATTCTAAAAAACAATGAAATTTTTGGCTTTTTAGCTAAAATTTAATAAAATAAAAAGAGAGCGAAAATTGTAAATAAAAAAATGAGATTTTAAGTTTAACTAAACTTTTTTGATTTTAAAAATTTAAACAAATAGAAAAATTTTTGATTTTAACTAAATTTTTTTTAGGAATTAATGTGAAAAAATTTTTTAGCATATTACTTATAATTTTTGTTGTTTTCGTTTTTCTTTTTAGTAAAAATGTAAAAAAAGAAGATAAAATGAATATTCCTAAAAAAAAGATTTTAGTAGCATTTTTTTCAAGGACTGGGGAACAATATGCCGTTGGCAATATTGACAAGGGAAACACTGCTATTCTTGCAGAAATTATATCAAAAAAACTAAATGCTGAGATTTTTGAAATAAAAGTTAAAAACGACAATTATCCAAAAGATTATAACGAATTAACTGAATTTGCAAAAAACGAAAAAGCTAAAAGTCTAAGACCTGAAATTATTGGAAAAGTAGAAAATTTTGACACATATGACACAATTTTTATAGGCTACCCAAACTGGTGGGGAGATATGCCGATGCCAGTTTATACATTTTTGGAAAGCTACGATTTCACTGGTAAAAAAATAATTCCATTCTGCACCCACGAAAGTTCAGGACTTGGCACCACTCCGGGCAAACTTCAAAAAGTAGTAAAAGGAAAAGTGTTAAATGGTTTTGGTCTTTATGGCCATATTGCCCAAAATGATAGAGAAGAAACAGAATCTAAAGTTAATGAATGGCTAAAAAATTTAAATATTTAAAAAAATAATTAATTTTCTTTACTATATTTTAAAAAAAAATTACAAATATTTTTGACGATTTTAATTGTAGTAAAAAAATACAGGTAAAAAATGAAAATTTTAGTTGGATTATCTGGTGGGGTTGATTCGTCTGTTACCGCCTTGCTATTAAAAAAACAAGGGTATGATGTCATAGGTGCAACTATGTCTATATGGGGTAAAAATAATAACGAACATCTTGGCCAAAAAAATTCGTGCTACGGGCCAGACGAAATAGAACATATAAATCAGGCTAAAAATTTTGCTAGTGAAATAAATATTCCTTTTTATGTGATTGATTGCAGAGAAAAATATGAAAAAATAGTTTTAGAAAATTTTAAAAATGAATATAAAAATGCTAGAACTCCCAATCCTTGCATTTTTTGCAATGCTTATATAAAATTTGACGCTCTCCCTATATTAGCAAAAAAAGAAGGTATAAAGTTTGATAAATTTGCCACTGGGCATTATGCTAGAATTGTAGAAGAAAATGGCGAATTTTTATTAAAAAGAGGCCTTGATAAAAAAAAAGACCAATCTTATTTTTTATATAGATTAAAAAAAGAAAATTTAGATAAAATTTTGTTTCCACTGGGAAATTATAAAAAGGAAGAAATAAGAAAAATAGCAAAAGAAAATTGCTTAAAATCAGCCGAAAAGCGAGACAGTCAAGATTTTTATGCCGGATCTTATGCAGATCTTTTAAAATTTAAAAAAAAAGAAGGAAATATAATTTTACAAAATGGTGAAATTCTTGGAAAGCACGAAGGTTTTTGGAATTATACGATAGGGCAAAGAAAAGGCCTAGGAATTGGCTATAAAGAGCCTTTATATGTTTTAGAATTAAAAAAAGAAACTAATGAGGTCATCGTAGGCTCAGCTGACGAAACTTTGAAAAAATCTATAATTGTAAAAGATGTTAATTGGCTAGCTTGTAAACCTAGTTCTAAAACAAAGCTCAAGGCGAAAATTCGCTCAACCCAAGAACCTTTTGATGTGACAATAGATTTTATTGATAAAAAAATAAAAGTAAATTTTTTAGATATGCAAAAATCCGTTGCACTAGGTCAATCTGCCGTTTTTTATGACAATGACACTCTTTTGGGTGGTGGGATAATAAGCGAAGCTTTTTAAAATTAAAATTTTTTGATTTTTTCTAAAGATAAATTAAAAAAATATTCTGCTAAACTGTTTTTTAAAATCAAATTTTTTGCATCGCCCAAGGAATACCAAAAAGCAAAATCTATTTCATTGTTTAAAACAAGATTTTCAGTTTTTGCCTTGACAATAAAATTACATATCAAAGTATTAGATTTATTATAATATTTGCTATCGTTATAAAAATAAATCTCTGGTATAATACCCACTTCTTCTTTTAGTTCTCTATTTAGAGTTTCTTCTAAATTTTCCCCTTTTGAAACATATCCAGCAACTAAAATATTCTGATTTTTATTATACTGTTTTATCAATAAAACTTTAGAAAAATCATAGTTATAAATGACCATACTAACTGCTACATTAAAATTTGGAAAACGAAAATCTTTACATTTTTCACAATACAAAATCATGCCTTCACTAATTCCACAATTAAAGCACTCTTTTAAAATTAATTTTGTTCCACATTCAATGCAATATTTCATTTATAATATTTTTTATATCTTTTATTTTTTCACAGAAAACTTTTTTAATTTTCTAAAAACTTAAAAACCCACTTTTTCATCAAGATTATTGTTTTTCAAAATTCTAAAAAAAGCAAAAATAGCAAAATTTATAACTCTTTTTTTTATATCTTTCCTATCACCTTTAAAATGCAATTTATAAATTTTACTATGAAAATACTGGTTAAATATAGCCAAATAAACTAACCCTATATCATTCGTCCAGCCATCGCCAGACGGCCCTAGCAAACCAGTTGTTGCGATAGAATATGTAGAATGAAATTTTTTAATTCCAGCTAGTGCCATTTCTCTAGCTATAATTTCACTGCAAGGTCCAAAAAGATTTAAAACTTTTCTATCAATATTTAACTCGTTTATTTTTACATCATTAGAATAAGCAACAATGCTACCTAAAAAATATTTAGAACTGCCAGCAACATTAGTCAAAAGATTAGCTATGCCTCCACCTGTACAAGACTCGACCGTAGAAATCGTAATATTTTTCTCTAAGCACAATGGAAACAATTTATCTTTTATAAAATTTTCCATAAAAAATTGAATTTCTTTTAAAACTCCGTAGACAAAGTGAATATATGAGTGAAGCCTAGCCTTCCATAATTTACCATAGCATAATCTAGCTTAAACT
>ONXP01000073.1 GCA_900321865.1 uncultured Elusimicrobia bacterium | reverse complement strand
CTATGTTTTTCATATCTTCTGTAAATAAACGAAATTTATTATACATTTTTTCTGCTATTTTTATTATTTCTTCTCGACTTTTATTTAAGGTATCTTCTTTCCATAAAAAAGATATCGTTTTGCACAAGGCAATTAAAGTAGATGGAGAAGCCATTATAATATTATTTTTAAAGGCATAATCAAAAATTTTCTCATTATATTCTAGAATCACAGAAAAAGCATAATCAATAGGAATAAACATTATAACAAAATCTATAGTCTGCAATTTTCCTATTTTATAATATTCTTTAGAAGACAAATTATTGATATGTTTTTGTATATTTTCAATATAAGACTTTAAATAAAGTTGTTTTTCATCATTATTTTTAGCATTAAAATATTTTTGATACGAGTTAAGAGTAACCTTTGAATCTATTATAAGTTTTTTATTACCAGGAATATTTATTATACAATCTGGAATTTTTTTTTCATTATCTTCATCAAAATTTTTTTGCATTTCATAATCTATCTTATCTTTCAATCCAGATATAGCTAAAATATTCTCAAGTTGCAATTCCCCCCATATTCCTTGAAGTTTTTTATTTCCATTTAAGGCTTCAACTAAATTATTTGCCTCTTTTTTAAGACTTTCATTAGAATTCTGGATTTGTTTAATATAATCTTTTAGTGAAGTTCTGCTTTTTTCATTCTCAAGATAATTATTAGCTATTTGATTTTTTAACTTCTCTATTTCTTCCTTTAAAGGAGACAAGGTTATATTTAAACTTTTTTGATTTCCGCTAAATAACTTTTCTTGATTCTTCTCCAAAACATCTGCGGCAATATTTTTAAAATTTTCTGTTTCTTTTTCTATTTTTTCTTCTAAATTTTTTATTTTTTCAGCATTTTTTGTATTTTCAATTATAAGGCTCTCTCTTTCTTTTATTAAATTTTTTCTATCTTCCTCTATTTTTTCTTTTTCATTTGCTAAACTATAATTATTTTTTTCTAAAAAACTTTTCTCTTTCTTTACAAAATAAAAACAAAAACACAAAAAAATATTGAGAAACAATAATATAGAAAGAATTACTAACATAATTTTAAAAATTTAGGAGATATTCAAAAAATAAATATCTCCTAAAAAGTTATGCTTCTTCTATAGCATCAACAGGACATGCTCCCTGACATGCTCCACAATCTACACATAAAGAAGCATCTACAAATCTTTTTCCATCTTTTTCAGAAATAGCATTAACTGGACAAACACTTTCGCATGAACCACAATTAATACATTTATCCGTAACTTTTCGTGCCATTTTTTCCTCCTAACACAAAAATTTTAATTTATTTCTTGAATCCAACCTCTTTTAAAACCTTTATATTCTAAATAATCAAGAGCTTTTTGATATTCTTCTTTTGTTATTTTTCTAGATAGCTCTTTGTAATCATAGGCTTTATATGCTGGATGATATTGCGACATTAAACTAATATGAATTTTTTTAACATCAACTATTTCTGACAAAATATCTAAAACTTTCTTTGTATTTAAAAAATTTTGCGGTAAAACAAGATGTCTAATTATTATTCCTTTTTTTGCTATTTTTTCTTTATTACATTTTAAATATCCAACAGACAATAACATTTTTTTTATAGATAAAGTCGCTTTTTCAACATAATCTTTTACATTAGAATATTTAATAGCAAGATCATTATATCCATACTTCATATCCACCAAATAAATATTTACAATCTTAAAATCATGAAAAAAATTTAAAATCTCTTCTTTTTCATAGCCACTAGAATTATAAACTATAGGAATTTTTAAACCATTTTTTTTAGCTAAAATTATTGCCCAAGCTATAAAAACTGAATAATGTGTCGGAGTAACCAGATTTATATTATGAGCTCCTTTATTTTGTAATTTTAACATAATATCTGACAATTCTTCTATAGATATTTCTTTTCCATAGCCCATATGACTAATAGGATAATTTTGACAATATTTACACCCTAAATTACAATGACTAAAAAATATCGTTCCAGATCCATTAGTCCCACTAATAGGAGGCTCTTCCCCATAATGAACGTTTTGACTTGCCATTTTAATATTTATACCAGCACGACAAAAACCTTTTTTTTCACCTCTAGAAACCAAACAATTCCTAGGACAAATATTACATTTTCTAAAATCAAATTGATACATTTTTATATAAAAATCAAATATAAATTATAAGCTCCTAATATTACAGTCATAATTCCACAAAACATTTTAATATAATTAAAAAATAAATACTTTATATAAAAAGAAACCTGCATTTTTTTAAGTTTATCAAAAATAAAACTAAAAGAAAAAACAAAAAATATATAAGGAGATAAAAAAGCTGTCAAAACATAAAAAAATATTAATAAAATCTTAATAGTATAATTGTCGTTATATAAAATATTGTCTAAAAAGAAAATTTTATGTTTTATATCTGGAATAAAACCTATCAATAAACCAAAAATAAAATAATAAAAATCAAAAAATTTACATTTCTTTTTATAAAAAAATACTAAAAATAATCCAAGAAATATTAAAAACAAATAAAGAAAAAATTCTAAATAAAAATAATTAAAACTTCCAAATCTAACTAATAATTCCGAATACTTAATACAAAAAATAGAAAAAAATAAAAAAACTGTTCCTTTCCCCAATAAAATTAAAGATAATAAATTAATTGATCTCTTTATATCAGTATAAAAATAAAAAATAACAGGAAGAAATAACCCAATTTTATCAAAATAAAAAAAACCCAAAAATAATCCAGTGTATAAATTTTTAAAAAATCTTATAACTAATTCATTCATAAAATATAAAAAATTTTACTACAATTATCACAACAAATAGGCTCGGTCGAAGTCATTATTTCATTGATTTTTTGAATAGGTAATTTTATATTACAGGACGGACATACTCCATCTTCTATATTTACTTTTACTATAGCAATGCCTTTTTTATCATGTTTTTTAATTGTTTCATACAAATCTACAAAAGAATTGTTGTTTATATCTTTGATCAATTTTTCTCTATTTTGCGAAATAGATGAAATTTTTCCCTTTAAATCATTTTCTAATTCTGTCATTTTTACTTTTTCTACCTCTAATTCTTTCATCTTTATATCCAAAATTTCTTTTAATTTTTTTATTTCTTCATTAATGTTGTCAAGATCTTCCAATAAAAATAATATTTTTTCCTCAATTTTATCTTTTTTAACTCTATAATTTTTAATCGAATCTAAAATAGCTCTATATCTATCATTTGTTTTAACAGTATTTAATTCTAAATTTAATTTTTCAATATTTTTTTCTATGTTAGAAAGTTCTGATTCTAAATCTTTTTTCT
>ONXP01000074.1 GCA_900321865.1 uncultured Elusimicrobia bacterium | reverse complement strand
ATTTTCTGACATAGCATCTACTGTATTCAAAAATTCTTCTTCATTTACTCCCATTTCTTTAATAGATTTAGGAAGATTTAGTTTTGTCTTCATTTCATCTATTGCTTCTACCAATTTTTCCACTCTTTCTTCGTCAGTATTACCGCCAAGTCCTAAATAAGAGGCAACTCTAGCATATCTAGACATAGCAGAAGGATACTCATACTGAGGGAAACTAGCTTGTTTAGTAGGATTATCATTTGCATTAAACCAAATAACTTGGTCTAAAAGCAATGCATTAGCCACGCCGTGAGCTATATGAAATCTAGCACCCAATTTATGAGCCATACTATGACAAACCCCTAAAAATGCATTAGCAAAAGACATCCCAGCCATATTAGCTGCATGATGCACTTTTTCTCTCGCTTTTATATTGCTAGCCCCTTCATTATAAGATGTAGGTAAATATTTAAATAAGACTCTAAGTGATTCTAAAGCCAATGCATTAGTATAATCTGTAGACATTGCAGAAGCTATAGCTTCTAGAGAGTGAGATATTGCATCTATTCCACCTGCTGCAACCAAACCTTTTGGCATATTCAGAACCATTTCTGCATCTATAATAGCCATATTTGGAGTAAGCTCATAATCTGCTATAGCATATTTCATGTTGATAGAATCATCTGTTACAATACTAAAAGGTGTAACTTCTGACCCTGTTCCACTAGTTGTAGGGATAGCAACCATTATAGCCTTTTTCCCCATTTTTGGAAAATCGTAAATTCTTTTTCTAATATCCATAAATCTTAAAGCTAAACCTTCAAATTTTACACTAGGATCCTCGTATAAAAGCCACATAATCTTTGCAGCATCCATAGGAGATCCACCGCCAAGGCCTATTATCACATCTGGATTAAAATCTTTTAACTCTTTTAGCCCTTCATTAATTGTAGAGAGAGTTGGGTCTGGTTTAACTTGATGGAATATTTGAAAATCTATATCTATTTCTTCTAAAACTTTTGTAATCTTATCAACATACCCACTGGTAAATAAAAATGAATCTGTTACAATAAATGCTCTTTTTTTACCTTTTAAATCCTGTAATGCTACTGGCAAACATCCATATTTAAAATAAACTTTCTGAGGAACCTTAAACCATAACATATTTTCTCTCCTTCCAGCAATTGTCTTTACATTTAATAAATGTTTTACCCCAACATTCTCACTAACAGAATTTCCTCCCCAACTGCCACAACCTAATGTAAGAGATGGAGTAAGTTTAAAATTATAAATATCTCCTATTGCTCCCTGGCTAGCTGGCATATTAATTAAAGTTCTGCTAGTCTTTAAAGTTTTTCCAAAAGTATCTATTCGGTCTTTATTATTCACATTGGTATACATAATGGAAGTATGCCCATACCCTCCTAGGGCAACTAATTTTTGAGCTTTTTCAACTCCATCTTCCCAAGTATTACATTTATACATAGCAAGAGTTGGACTAAGCTTTTCATGAGCAAAAGGCTCTTTTATATCGATATCCTTTACTTCTCCTATTAAAACTTTTGCATGTTCTGATATATCAAATCCTGCTAATTTTGCAATAGTTGATGCACTCTGTCCTACAATTTTAGGATTTACCGTTCCTCTAGCTGGATCAATAATCAATGAAGCTACAGCCTCTCTTTCCTGGTTTGATAAAATATAAGCACCTCTCGTTTCAAATTCTTTTTTTACTTCATCGTATATATCTTTATGAACTATAACAGATTGCTCTGATGCACAGATCATACCATTATCAAATGTTTTACTCATCAAAATAGAATTAACTGCCATTTTTATATCAGCTGTCTCATCAATAATAACCGGAGTATTTCCAGGTCCTACACCAATAGCAGGTTTTCCTGATGAATAAGCTGCCTTTACCATACCAGGACCACCAGTTGCCAATATTAAATTAATATCAGGGTGCCTCATAAGATATGATGACAATTCTATTGTAGGTTCATCTATCCAAGCGATAATATCCTCAGGAGCTCCAGCTTTTACAGCTGCTTCTAAAACTATTCTAGCAGCTTTATTGGTAGATTGTTTAGCTCTAGGATGTGGACTAAAAACAATAGCATTTCTGGTTTTTAATGCTATCAATGACTTAAAAATAGCCGTAGAAGTAGGATTGGTGGTTGGAACTATTCCACATATAATCCCTATTGGCTCTGCCACTTTTTTAATACCAAAAGCTGTATCTTCTTCTATTATTCCACAAGTTTTTGATTTTTTGTATTTGTTAAAAATATATTCTGATGCAAAATGATTTTTTATGACTTTGTCTTCTACTATTCCCATACCAGTTTCTAAAACTGCATCTTTTGCTAATTCTATTCTGTGCTCATTTGCACTAATAGCAGCCATTCTAAATATTTCATCAACTTGTTCCTGGGAATATTGTGCATATTTCTTTTGTGCTTTTTTAACTCTTTCTAAAAGAGCATCAA
Source organism: uncultured Elusimicrobia bacterium (assembly GCA_900321865.1). GTDB lineage: Bacteria > RUG730 > RUG730 > RUG730 > RUG730 > RUG730. The sequence continues at coordinate 26,067 of ONXP01000074.1, read as the reverse complement.
GCCTTGCAAAATCTTCTCCATTTTTCTCTTTCTCTTCCATATTTTATATCTCCTTTAATTTTAATAAGATAACTAAAAAAAAATGATTAAAAAGACAAAATACTAATTATAGATAAAGACTAATTAGCATAAAAAAGATGTGATAAAATTTAACTTGATATTATTTTTTTTAATAAAAAAGTCAATAATTAATTTTAATTTTAAAGTATTTAATGCGGATGAGAGGAGTTGAACCTCCATGTGTTTCCACTCATGAACCTGAATCATGTGCGTCTGCCATTCCGCCACATCCGCAAAAATTTATCCCTTTTTATTAACTTTAACCATAGAATGTCTTAAAATTTTATCTTTTAGTTTATACCCTTTTTGAAGTTCAACAGTACAAATATCATTATCAAACTTATCATTCTTGTCAAAGCCTACTGCCTCATGAAATTCAGGGTTAAATTTTTCTCCTTCTGCCTTTATCACTTCTAGCCCCTCTTTTTTCAAAATATCAAAAAGAGAGTCATAAACTAACTTAAAACCTTTTTTACATTCTTCTAAACTTTTATGATCACACTTTATAGCACTATCAAATGTGTCTAAAAAAGGTAAAAGAGATTCTAATGTAGTAAAAGAAGCATATTTTAATAATTCTATTTTTTCTTTCTCTAATCTATTTTTAAAATTTACAAATTCTGCATTCAACCTCATAAATTTATCATTTAACTCGTCTTTTTCTTTTTGCAATGAATTTATTTTTTCATCTTTTTTACAATCTTTTTTTTCTAGAGGTTCTTTGTTCTGACAATCTTTTTTATCTAAATGATTTTTATTTTTACAACATTCTTTTTCTTTATGATCACATTTTTTTTCATTTTCATCGTTTATACTTTTATTGTCTTCCATAAATGCCTCACATTATTTTCTTATTTTTTTTAAAATATTTGATATAAACTCTATTAAACCTATCATTTTTTCATAATTCATTCTTTTAGGTCCAATTATCCCAAAAATTCCTATTGGCCTTTTTCCCATTTTATAAGTACTAGTAATAATGCTACAATTTTTAAACAAGTTATCTTTCATATCTCCTATATAAATATTTATATCTTTTTTGATTTCGTCCGAAGTTTTTGAATATGTAATTTTATTTAAGATTTCTGACAAAAAATGTTGTTTTTTTAAATCCTCATATATATTTCCAGACAATCCAATATTTGTCAAAAAATTAGGACTTTCTTCTATATAATATAACTTTTTATTATCAAAATTTTCTAACTGCTCCATTATAATTTTTGTAAATTTCATCATTGTGTCTAGTTTTTTCTTCTCTTCTAAAACTATATCTATAACTTTATCTGTAAAATCAAAAAATTTTTTACCAACAAATTTTTCATTAAAAATATTCGTCAATTCTATTATATCACTTTCATTTTCTAGTGATTCTTCTAATTCTATTATTTTATGTTTAACAATATTATCCTCTGTAACTACGACAAATAAAATTTTATCTTTATTTCTGCCTAGTAAAGAAAGCTGAATATGTGAAATTTTACTTTCAAAATCATCTACCGATACAGAAAACCCAGCAAAATCTGTAATATGAGCTATCATTTTGCTAGTTTCCTGCATAATTTTATCTAGTTCATTAATTTTAGTATTAAATTCTTTTTTTAGTCTTTTTTCTTCTTTTATTGTAACTTTTTGAATATTCATCAAAAAATTTACATAATACCTGTAGCCTTCATTTGTCGGAATTCGCCCACTAGAAATATGTGGCTGCATCAAATATCCACTTTTTTCTAATATAGAAATTTCATTCCTAACTGTAGCAGAACTAAAATTAATATCATATTCATTGCAAAGGTAATGAGAACTTATAGGCTTGCCTGTTTTTATATACTCCCCAACTATTAATTGAAGTAAATATTTTTGTCTATCTGATAAAACTTTCTTATCCATTTTCTCTTAAAACAAAATTAAATTTTTAACTTTTAATAGAAAAAGTGTAATAAATTTTTAATAAAACTATTTTTTTAATTCCCATTTACACCTTGCAGGCGAAACAATTAAACCTTCTTTTTGTAAAGAAGAAAAAATATTATCTACTACCTTTTTATCTAAACCTAAAATTTTCACAATATCACCCTTTGAAAGAGGCCAGTCTGCATTTTTAAGAGTATCTATAATTTTTTCTTTATCTGTCATTTTCTCCTCTAAAGTTTTTATAAAAATAAAACAACAAAACTATGAAAAAATTTATTTCCCGCAACATTTTTTATATTTTTTGCCACTTCCACAAGGACACGGATCGTTTCTACCAATTTTTTCATTATGAACTGGAACTTTGTCTTTTTTAGGAGAATTTTCTTTAAAAATATCTTCTTTTGTTTGAAATTTTAAATTGTTAAAAATATTTTCCTTAGGCAAAAATTCTGCATTTAAGTCGACTTTATATATATATTCGAAACTATTTTGTTTAATTTTATGAATCATATTGATAAAAAATTTATATGCTTCATTTTTGTACTCTAAAATTGGATCTTTTTGCCCATAGGCTCTAAAGCCTATAACCCTTCTCAATTGATCTAAATTATAAAGATTTTCTTTCCATAAATTATCAACTATCTGAAGTAAAATCATTCTATGCAATTCCAAAATAATCTCACGAGGTAAGGTTTCTATTTTCTTTTTATAGACATTTTTTAAAAAATTTTTAAGAGTATCAAGTATTCCTTCTCTTGGATAACTAGTAATATCTTGCAACAATTTATCTTCTAAATCAATATTCGTGCTATGTTTAAACCAAGCCTTTAAACCTACAAAATCCCAATCATCTCTAGAAACTTTTGGCGGTAAATACCTATCAACTGCTAATTCCAAAACATCGTCTATAATATCATTGATTATAGGATTTAAATCTTCAGAAAATAATAACATATCTCTTTGTCCATAGACAACTTCTCTTTGTTTATTCATAACATTATCAAATTCTATCAAATGCTTTCTAATATCAAAATTCATTCCTTCTACTCGCCTTTGAGCTCCTTCTATTAATTTTGATATCCAAGGATGCTGAATGTCATCACCTTCTTTTAAACCTAACTTTGAAAAAATACCCATTTTTTTATTAGTTCCAAAAAGTTTCATCAAATCATCTTCTAATGATATATAAAACCTAGATGCTCCTGGATCTCCCTGTCTGCCAGAACGACCCCTAAGCTGGTTGTCTATTCTTCTAGAATCATGCCTTTCTGTCCCTATTATATAAAGTCCACCAACACTTTTAACAAAACTCGCTTCTTCTTCGTTAATAGGATTCCCTCCTAAAACTATATCCGTTCCACGACCTGCCATATTGGTAGCTATAGTTACAGCTCCTTTTTTACCAGCCTGGGCTATAATATTTGCTTCCATCTCGTGATATTTTGCATTCAAAACCTGATTTATAATCCCATTTTTTTTAAGTAAAGATGATAAATATTCGCTTTTTTCTATAGATTTCGTTCCAACTAAAACGGGTCTACCTATCTTTTTATTTTCTATTATGTCATTCATAATAGCATTATATTTTTCTTTTTCCGTCATATATACGACATCTTGATAATCTTTTCTTATGATTGGTTTATTGGTCGGAACTTCAACGACATCGAGCTTATATATTTCATAAAATTCATCCGCTTCTGTTATAGCTGTTCCAGTCATTCCTGCCAATTTTTTATACATTCTGAAAAAATTTTGGAAAGTAATTGTAGCAAGAGTTTGGTTTTCTTCTGCTATTTTCAAATTTTCTTTAGCTTCCAGAGCCTGATGCATACCATCACTCCATCTTCTTCCAGGCATAAGTCTACCAGTAAATTCATCAACTATAACTATGTCTCCATCTTTTACAACATAATCCACATCTTTTTTGAATAAATTATGTGCTTTTAAGGCCTGATTTATATGATGCACCCATTCTGATTCTACATCATTATATAAATTTTCTATTCCTAAAATTTTTTCACACTTTGATATTCCTTCTTTAGTTAAAAGCACACTATTATTTTTTTTGTCAACTATATAATCAAAACCAACAGTTATATCTATATTTTTAAATTTTGCATCTATTTGTTCATCTTCTGTGACAAATTTTCCATTTAATGAAGGAACAATTTTATTAATAGTGTAATACTTATCTGTAGATTTTTCGCTAGCTCCAGAAATAATAAGAGGAGTTCTAGCTTCGTCAATCAATATACTGTCAACCTCATCTATAATAGCAAAATTTAATTCCCTCAAAACCCTATCATCCTTTCTCACGACCATATTATCTCTAAGATAGTCAAATCCTAATTCATTATTAGTAACATATGTTATGTCAGAAAGATAAGCCTTTTTCTTTTCCTCATGGCTAAAACCTGTCTGAACCAAACCGACACTAAGCCCCAAAAATTGGAAAATTGGCCCCATCCATTCAGAATCCCTTTTCGCCAAATAATCATTTACCGTAACTATATGAACCCCTTTTCCTTCTAAAGCATTTAAATAAACCGGCAATGTAGCAACTAAGGTTTTCCCTTCACCTGTTTTCATCTCTGCAATTTTACCACTGTTTAAAATCATTCCACCTACAAGCTGAACATCAAAATGCCTAAGACCTATGGTTCTTTTACTAGCTTCTCTAACAGTAGCAAAAGCTTCTGGTAAAATATCGTCTAATGTTTCTTTAGACTTTAATCGATTTTTAAACTCTAAGGTTTTATTCTTTAAATCGTCATCTGATAATTTAGAAAAAACCTCCTCTAAAGAATTGATTATTTTCGCTTTTTCTAATAAATTTTTTATTACCCTGCTATTTCTCGTCCCAAAAATTTTTTTTAATAAATTTTTCATTATTTCCTTCTCTTCTTATTTTGAGTTTTATTTAAAATTACTATATCTATTTTATAATCGGATATATAAACCTGTTTCCCTAGAGAAATAATTTGTATATCATTAGTATACATATTTGTTTTAATATATTTTTTTATAACAGCAGCTCTTTTTTGTGCTATAGAAACATTTTTATCATAAACTATAATATTCATATTACAATTATAAAACTCTTTCAAAATATCGATCGCTTCTTTTAAAATTAAATAAGCACTAGGCTTCATTGTAATAGAATTGGTATTTATATCGAAAATCTCCCCTAAAGATAATCTAATATCTTTATACTCTGGCTTTTCAAAATATATTCCTTTTATAACAAAATGATCCCCTTTTATTGTTCTTAAATTTTCCCCTTCTTTAATTTTTAAAATATATGAATAAGACTGGCCTGGCATTATTAAAGACTTATTTATATTGCTGGTTCCATCCCAATAAAATTCTTTGGGAATATTTTTTTTACCAGAAATTGTAGAAAAAATTTCTCCTCTAGGATCTGTAAAAATAAAACTCCATTCATCTATATCACGATCATTTCCCTCTAAAGTAAATTTTAAAAATGGAGAAGGTAAAATATCTACAGAAAACGGAGAAACAACATTGAAAGAATAAATTATATAAGGAATGATCAAAGAAGGATCTGCTAACATTTTGGGACTTTGATTTAAAGTTTCTTTAGAAACAAGCAATACATTTTTTAAAACTTCATTTTCTTTTACATCTATTTTCAACAATGCTTTATGAGAATTTAATTGTATATCCTGAATATTTCCAGTAACTACTATATCGTTTGAAGAACCTAATTTTTCTTTTGAATATAAAGAAAAATTAAAGACATAAAATGCCAAAATAATAACAAAAATATGACAAATCCTCTTCATAAACTTACTCCATCAAGACAATTTAAATCGAAATTTTATTATTCCAGATTGATTTCTTTTATCATCAACCTTACTAAATTTCCAATCCTTTAAAACAGAAATAACATAATCATCCAGTTTTTTATAACCACTAGTTATATCGATTTTTATAGAATCTTCCAAAACATCTCCATACATATCAACTGTAAAAAAAATACTGACTACTGCTTCTATACCTTGTTCTTCGGCCCAATCAGGATATTTAGGAATGGTTGAATATAATATTCTTCTATTTTTAAGACTACCTGTAATTTCATACATATTAGATTCTTTTTTGTCTAAGCCAAAATCTTTATACTCAGCATTATTTTTTTTTGGTTTATCAGATTTAATTTTAATATCTTCTATCAAATTATCATCATTAAGATCTTTTATTTTTTCTTTTTTGTCTACTATTTTTATAGGAGTGAAATCTGGTTCATAATTTACAATTTTATCGTATTTTGTATCTTTATCTTTTATAGTCTTTATATCTTTTGTAGTAATACTATTATTTTTTGTTCTTTTTACATCAAAACCCACATCAAGTTCTAATTGCTCTTTATTATAAAAAATCTTATTATCTAGTTTTATATCTGTATCAATATCTAAATTTGTAATATCTCTATCTATTTTATCAAGTTTCTTATCTTTATATAATTCTCTCGGTTCAAAATCTTGTTTTTTTATATGCTTGATATTAAAATTATTTTCTAATTCATTCACTATATCTAAAGTTTTTTTTGAAACTTTTTTATCCCCAACTTCTTCTATATTCATTAAATCTATTACATTATCTCTAGTTAAAACATATTCTTTTTCTTTTAATTTTACAGTTTCATCAATGATTTTTTTAGTTTCTTTAATGCTTTTTTTATCAAAATCAAGATCTTTAATTACAATCTTTGATTTTTTAGGCTTTTCTTCTTTGTCCTTGTTAATATTTTCTATATTTTCTGATTTAATTTTCTCTTTAGGAATTGTCTTTATTGAAGACTTTTCGTTTTTATTTCTTTTTTTAGTTTTATAAGAAACTTTTTTAACCCTATTAGAAACATTCCTTTTTTTTAAATTTTTCTTTTGAATAGGCAAAATAGGCGGTTTCTTATATATTTGATAAAATTCAACTTCTGATATTGTCACTTCTTTAAAATCTATTTTTTGTTCTTTTATATTTTCATACATCAGTCCCAATACAAAAATATGAACAATAATAGACAATAGTAATATTAAAAAATCTTTAAAAAATATATTTTCGTTCTTTCTATAAAAATATCTATACATATAAACCCTTATTTTTTAGGGATATCAGTAGCAATAGTTACTTTATTTATACTTAAACTTTTAAGTAAATTCATAACTTTGACAAGAATTTTTACCCTTGCTTCTTTATCAGCTTTTATAACAACTAATCCAGAAGAAATTAATAATAATTTTTTTTGTACTATAAAAGCTATATCTTCAAATTTCACCTCTAAGCCATCCACTGCAAACTTTCCATCTTTTGAAATATAAACAATAATTTTCCCTGTTTCCTCTTTTTCTTCATTGATAACAGCCTCAGGTAAAGACACTCTAAAAGGAGGTTCTATAAATAACTTTCCACCAGCCATAAAAACTATCAAAAGAGATATACAAATATCAATTAAAGGAGTAATATTTATTTTTATATTTTCATTCATAAAATTATACTTAATCCTTTATATATTCGGAAATACTAACTTTTTCTCCTCCATTCTGCTTTGCTAAATCCATTATATAAACCAAATCTTTAACTAAATTATCGTCTTCTGCTGTAATCATTACTTCTTTTTCTTTACTAAACATAATAGCATCTTTTATATAAGGAATTGGATTAACTCCTTTTTTTAAAAGAGTATTATTTATTTTAATATTGCCATTAATATAAAGTTCTATTTTTACAATATCCTCTTTGGCAACTTTTCCTATAGATACTCCAGTACTTTTACTGCTAACTGCTCTTATACCACTGATCACGGATAAAGGAATAATGCACATAAATATTATAACCATAATAAGGGATACATTAACCATAGGAGTAAGGTCTATATTATCTACTATAACATTATCTTTTTCTTCAAATCTTCTCATATATTTACTTTTTTAACAAGAAAACTAACATTCTATAATTAACATCCATATCATTCAAAAAATTTCTAATTTTTTCAGAAAAAATATTATAAACAAATAAAATTGGAATTCCAATTATAAGACCAAAAGCAGTAGTAACCAGAGCCTCAGAAACTCCAGCTGCAATAACAGAAGGCCCCCCAGTAGACGAAACTGCTAGGCTGGAAAAAGCAGTCATAATACCTGTCACAGTTCCAAGTAAGCCTAAAAGTGGCGATATAGATGCCCCTATTCCCAAAAGAACCATCCTTTGTTCCATTTTAGCCTTTTCTCTAGATCTCAAAATTTCATATAACTCATCAATATCTTCTCTATTCTTTTCTCTATTTTCTACAACTAGTTTAATAACCTTTTTCAAAACATTTTTTTTTATATTGCAGATATCCAAAACTGCATCATAATTATTGTCTTTTACTAAATCTTCTACTTTTCTGATAAGTTTTTCTGAATTACATTTTATTTTTCTTAAATAAAAAAATCTATCTAAAATCACAGCAAATAAAATGATAGATACTATTAATAGAGCCATCATAACAAAACTATTTTTTAATAAATATATATAATTTATCTGCCCTATATTCTCTTCAGAAAATAAAAAGCTCACGAATGAAATAAACACAAACAAAAACAAAACAATTTTTTTTCGTTCCATAAAAAAGACTCCAAAGCTAAAACTATTATAAAATTTTTTTTATTTCATTCATATTATATTCTATAGTTTTTTTCCATTTGTCATTATCAGTAGTATTATAAACTAATTGATATGTATCTAAGGCTTCTTTATTCATGTTATTATTTTTATATAATTCTGCTAATTTAAGTAATCCTGATAATCTAATATTATTTTTACTAGGGCTTAATCCTATAAGATTCGAATATTCTTCTATCGCTTCTCTTGTTTTAAAAGATTTTTCATATACTTCTGCTATTTTATATTGAACATATATTTTTTGTTCTCCTTCCAACTGATCTATAATAATTCTATAAACAGAATCAGCTAAAGAGAATTCTCTTATGCTTAAATATGAATCCCCTATATCTATCATTAATTGAATCAAATCTTTAGTAATATTGTTTTTATTCAAACCATAATATCTTAAAAAAGCTTCATTAGATTTCTTTATATCTTTAAGTTCTCTATAACAAACTCCTAAATTATAATTTATTAAACTCTTATGCTGAGTGTTTGGAATATTTTCTAACATCTCATTGTATTTTTGGATAGCTCTTTTATAATTTTTTATATTTAAATAAGCTGTTCCTATTCTAACAAAAGATCTCTCATAATATTCACTGCCTTTAAAACTTTGAATAATAGATTCATAACTTCGAATAGCAGATTCATAGTCTTTTAAAAAATAATAGATTTCTGCCATATTATATTGACTAGATAAAACTTTTTCTTTATCAAATTCAGAATAATTCCCTAAATTAAAAAATCTATTGTACCAAATCAAAGCATTTTTATAATCATTTTCTTTAAAATAATTCAAGGCAATTTTATAAATTATTTCCATAGTTATATCTTTCCCAGGATTTTTTTGAATAAAATCTAATAAATTTGCTTCAAAATCTTTAGCAATATATATTTCTATGTTTGTTTTTCCATTGGAAATAGCCATATTTTCTTGTCTTTTATATAAGGTACTTTCTATCATTTCAACAACATCTCTGGTCCTATCTTCATCTGGATAAATTGAAATAAAATCTTTGAAACCTTCCAAAGCTTTATCGTAAAGCTTAGCATTAAAATATGATTGTGCTATTCTAAGTTTTGATTCTATAACACTTAAATCATTATGATCAAATTTATCAAATATATATTGATATATTTTAATCGCTTCTATGTATTTTCCAGATTTATAATATGTATCTGCTATTTTATATGACACAAATAAACTGTTTTTATAATTAGGATATTTTTCTACAATTTCAGTCCATCTTTCTATTGCCAAAGAATAATACTCCTCTCTATAATAACAAACTCCTAATCTATACAGAACTTCTGGCAATAATTCCGTATCCTTAGAATCTTTTAAATATTTTTCATAATTTTCAATAGCTTTGGAATACTTTTTTTGACTAACATTTAAATTTCCTAATTCATAAAAATTTTCTAACTTTAAATCGTTTAAATCTTTATCTGTATGATTAATTATATCGTTTATAACATTTCTATATTTTTCTGCCATTACATAGTTTCCTTGTTCGTATTCACACCATGCTAAGCCATCTAAAACCCTAGAATAAAAAACATCGTCATTTCTACATTCTAAAGACATCTTTTTATATAAAATTGTTGTTTCTTTAAAATATTTCATTCTAAAACAAGCATCCGCTACTATTAAATAAATTTCAACTCTTGTAGACTTACCTTCGATTTTAGGAATAACATTCTTTAAAATATAATGGAATTCTGTAGCTATTTTTATAAAATTTTTATCATCATAATGTATTTTTAACATCATTAAAATAGCATTATCTCGCAAATCATAAAGTTCTTTTATATTTGAACTAGCAACAGTGTCAATGATTTTTTGATAATTTTGAAGAGCTTCTTCTTTTTTGTTATTTTTCATCTGTATATTGGCTAATAAATAGGTTAAATAAACTACATATTTACTATTTAATTTTTCAGTTTCCAAAGAAGAATAAATTTTGTTTAGATACTCTAAAATAAGAGATTCTGAGGCAATATAATCTTTCGTATTGTATAAACACCATGCCGCCATTAAAATTATCTTTTCTGATAAAAAAGCTCCATTAAAAGAATTATAACAATATAAAAACGATTTTGCTGCTTCTTTATAATTTTTTTTGAAATAATAACTATATGCTTTTAAATAATGTGAGTTAAAAGCTACTAAAACCAATTCACTTATATCAATATTTGTATAAGTTTCTTCATTTTTTGGTAACTTAACTTTATCAAAAAATTCAACTGCTTTAGCAAAATTGTTCATATAAAAATAATTACACCCTATCTTATAATTAACAAATGGTAAGTATTCATCATTAAAATATTTTTTTTGATAATTTATAAAAGTATTTAAAGATTCTTGATAATTGCCCATTTTATAATATGAATTGCCTATAGAAAATCTAATAAATTTTTCATATTTAGAATTTGGATCTTTCAAAATAAGACTTTTATACTCCCCTATTGCTAAAACATATTTTTCTAATTGCTCATAAACTTTTCCAAGATAAAACTGTGCATCAATGGAATTAACTTTTTTTAAATTTTCTATACTTTCTTCATATTCTTTTAATATAAAATGTATTATTCCTAGTGATAAACAAATTTTTTGTAAATTTACTTTATCTATATCGACAGTATTTATATTTTTTAAAATATCTTTTAATTCTTTCCATTTTTTTAAAGAAATTACACCTTTCTCTTCTTTATTTAAATTTACATAATTTATCGTAAGCATATACAAAACATCAATCATTAAATATGTATCTGAAAAATTATCTACATAATTTTTTGACAATTGTAATGTTTTTTTAAAATCTCTTAAAGAAAAATATATTTCTATAATTCTATATGTTATATTTTGTTTTATAAAAGCACTTGACTTATGATTTAATGCTTTTTCATAAAATGTTAAAGCAAGTTTGATATCTTTTAAAAAATTATAATTTTTTACATTGTACTTTTTAAAATAACAAATAGCATTTATAAAATACATATCTCCCAATGCAAAATAAACTTTATTTATCAAATCACTAGAAGAAAAACTTTTCACAAAAAAATTCAATGCAAAAATAATTTTTTCAACAGATGGAGAAAGATTCCAATTAATCGAATTGTAATCTTTTATCCCTAAAGCATTATATTTATCAATAATAGATCTAAAAAGCTTTGTCTCTTTTTCCCCGTATTTATCATAAGATAAAATTTCAATATTAGATGCAAAAGAATTAACCAACAAAAAAACAACTAAAAACACTAAAACAAAAATTTTATGTTTCTTCATATATAAACCCTTAACACATAGAATTAATAAAAAATTTCTTCAGGTTGTAAAGTAGATTCCATAACTGTATGCCATACCCTTCCACTAGGATTAACTTTTTTCCTAGCAACTATACTCATATCAATAGGAACATACACATAATGACTATTTATATAACTCACTAAAACATCTGTCATTCCAGCCATCCCAGCATGAACAGCCCCTTGAGCTAACATTAAACAATATGCAGAATCATTAGAATTAGCAGGAACACTTCTTATGGAATAACTAGGATTAAAATATTTTATATTTATTTCTATATTCTCATCTAAAAAAAACTTTTCTATTTTTTGTTTAAGAAACAATCCAATATCATGAAGTTTTATATTTCCAGAAATGTCTTTATCAACTAAAGCAGTGTCAAATAAATCTTGGCCTGCTCCTTCAGCTACAACTATTACAGCATGGCTTTTTACTAGAATTCTTTTTTTTAATATTTGTAGGAAATTTTGTAAATCAATCTTTTTTTCAGGAATAAGACAATAATTGACATTGCTATTACTAAGAGCTGTATATGCTGCTATATATCCTGATTCTCTTCCCATCAATTTAACCAAACCAACTCCATTAAGGCAACCTTTAGCTTCTTCATGAGCACTCTCAATTATTTTTGAAGATTCCTGGACAGCTGTCTCAAATCCAAAAGTCTTATCGATGCAGGTTATATCGTTGTCAATAGTTTTAGGAACAGCTATAACCGAAATATCTAAATTTTTTGATATTATATACTTTGCTATTTCGCTAGCCCCTCTAAGTGTACCGTCTCCACCTATAGTGAACAAAATTTTTATTTTATACTTCAAAAGTGTAAGTAAAATATCTTCTACATTTTGCTTGCCACGAGAAGAAGAAAGAATCGTCCCCCCTCTCGTATGAATATCGTCTACATTATCAGGATTTAATTCAAGTGGAGAAAACTGTGAAGGGAAAGCCAATCCTCTATATCCATACCTAAATCCTAATATTTTTTTTACTCCATAACATTTAAATAATTCTATAACTATGCCTCTAATTACATTATTGATCCCAGGGCAGAGCCCACCACATGTCACTATTCCACAAGTTATATCAGAATTAAAAAAAACTTTTTCTCTAGGCCCTGCTATTTCAAAAAATTTTACTTCTTGATTTAAAACTGAAGTAAATATTTCTTTTTTGTGAATACAAGATATAACATTATCTGAATCTTCAATAAAAGTCGTCCCTATTTTTTTTAAAGGAGAATCATATTTTGCAATACCTAATTTTGCTACTTGGACATTAGAAATTTTCATTACAAATTCCCTTTTATCTTTAAAACAGCACCTTCATCTGCACTAGAAACAAACTTAGAATATCTAGCTAACCAACCTTTTTTTATTTTTGGCTCAAATTCTCCTAAAGTTTTTAATCTATTTTTTATTTCTTCATCGCTAATTAAAACATTCATTTTTTTATTTTTAACATCTATTTCTATAATATCTCCATTTTTTATTATGGCTATTTCTCCACCAGATGCTGCCTCTGGAGAAACATGTCCTATGCATAATCCTCTAGTACCACCAGAAAATCTACCATCTGTAATCAATGCTGCCTTTATCCCGCGACCTTTTATTGCAGCAGTTGGAGAAAGCATCTCTTGCATACCAGGGCCACCCTTTGGCCCTTCATATCTAATAATTACAACATCGTTATCAACAACATCCCCATTTAAAATACCTAACAATGCATCTTCTTGTGATTCATATATTTTTGCTTTGCCTTTAAAATAAAGCATATCTTTATCTACTCCATTGGTTTTTAACACTGCACCTTTCTTTGCAAAATTTCCAAATAATACCGCAAGACCACCTTCCTCTGAAAAAGGATCTTTTATGCTGTGAACTACATCTCCATCAATATCTTTACTATTTAAAACATAATCTTTTAAAGTTCCATAACATGTCTTTTGATCTAAATCTAAAATATTTTCATTACCTAGACCATTATAAATTTCTTTTAAAATAGTTCCTACTCCACCAACCCTATCTAAATCCTCTATATGAACACTAGGCCTAGATGGTGATATTTTTGAAATATTAGGAGTTTTCTTTGAAATAAGATTAATTCTATCCAGGTCATAGTCAATATTTGCTTCTTTTGATAAAGCTAAAAGATGTAAAACAGTATTGCTAGATCCCCCTATTGCCATATCAAAAACAAAAGCATTATCTATAGATTTTTGTGTCAATAAATCTAACGGTTTTATATTATTTTCAATTAAATTTAAAAGTTCTTTCCCAGACTTTTTCACTAAATCTATTCTAAGAGGATTGATTTCAAATTGTCTGATTTCATTTTCTCTTCTAGTTGTCGCTGGAATAGTCCCATTATGTGGCAATGCAAATCCTAAAACCTCTCCAATGCAATTCATAGTATTCGCAGTATACATTCCAGAACAACTACCATATCCAGGACAGGCACTATATGTTAATTTTTCTAATTCTTCGTCAGAAATAAGATTATTGCTATTTGCACCCACACCCTCAAAAACAGATATCAAATCTTTATTATCACAACTAGATCTCATTGGACCACCACTTACATAAATAGCAGGAATATTAAGCCTAACCATCGCATTATACATACCAGGAACAATTTTATCACAATTACCAATTCCTATCCATCCATCTGTAGGATGAGCCGCAATTATAGTTTCTATTTGATCGGTTACCAATTCTCTAGACGGAAGAGAATATTTCATTCCATCATGCCCCATAGCTACTCCATCACAAACAACTCCACCAATATTAGTATACCATACATTTACACCTAAACTTTCTAAATATTCCTTTAATATGTATCCTAATTTATCCAAATGTGCATGACCTGGAATTTGTGTACTAAAAGAATTTACAATTGTAACAAATGTTTTGTTTAAATCTTTTTTTTCTTTTATAACTCCAGATGCAAAAAGAAGCGATACATTAGACAGCATAAACTTTTCTTTAATAAAAATTTTACTACCGTGTAATCTCAAATTTTTAATAGCAGAATTAATAAAATTTTTATCATTACTCATTTTTAATCCTCGTGTTAATTATAAATTACTTTTAAATTGCAATTTATACAATTTTGCATAATAATTATTTTGTTCCAATAAATCTTTATGAGTTCCCTCTTCTACTATCCTTCCATTATCAAATACATAAATCTTATCTGCATTAATAATGGTAGATAATCTATGAGCTATTACAATTGTGGTTCTACCTTCCATCAATTTTTCTAAAGATTTTTGAACCATATCCTCTGATTTTGAATCAAGAGAAGATGTCGCTTCGTCCAAAAGCAAAATAGGGGCATTTTTTAACATTGCTCTTGCAATAGATATCATTTGTTTTTGTCCACCGGAAAGGTTCATTCCACTTTCCCCTACTCTTTCTTCGTACATATTTTCTTTTTTCATAATAAAATCATGAGCTGCTGCTTTTTTCGCTACTTCTTCAACCTCTTCATATTTTACATTATTTTTACCAAAAATAATATTATTTTTAATCGTATCATCAAATAAAACTACATCTTGAGAAACAAATGCTATATTTTTTCTTAAACTTTTTATTTTTATATCTTTTATATCTTTTCCATCTATAAAAATATTCCCATCTTCTGCATCATAAAACCTCAAAAGCAAACTAATCAGTGTGGATTTTCCAGAACCAGAAGCTCCCACTATGGCAGTAGTTTTATTTGGCTCAGCCAGAAAATTAATATTATGCAAGACTTCTATTCCATTTATATAAGAAAAAGACAAATTTTTTACTTCAATTCTTCCAGTCTCTACATTTAAATCTATAGCAGTATCTCTATCAATTATAAGAGGTTTTGTATCAAATAATCCAAAAATTCTATCTAATGCTGCTATACCCATTTGAACTTTCACATTTAAACTTGCTAAATTTTTAAGAGGCTTATATGCTGCAACTATAGCAAATAAAAAAACCATAAATCCACCAACAGAAAGTTTTCCCTGCATAATACGAAATCCACCATATGATAATGTCGCAGCAACAGCTACTCCTCCAAAAAATTCCATCAATGGCGATAACATAGAATTTATTTTTGTCATATTATAAGAAATATTAGATATAATACCAGCATTGTAATTAATTTTCTCTGTTTCTTTATCCTCTATACAATATGATTTTATAATTTTTATTCCACGAAAAGATTGAGCCAAAGTTCCATAAAGCCCACCAGAACTCATTTGTTGCTTCGCCGTCATAAATCTTATTTTTTTCCCAAAATATATTAAAGGATAAAAAGCTATAGGAAACAAAACAAAAGTCACTAAAGCCATCTCAAAATTTTTATAAAACATTAAAAATATCATAAAAATTATCGTACAAGTGTCTCTAACTAAACTAGTAACTCCATTTAGCATTGCTTCTTTTACTATGTTTACATCCCCTATAAAATGATTTAAAAGATCTCCTGAACTTTTTTTATTGAAAAAACTAATATCTAGTTTCATAAGATGCGAAAAAAGCGAAACTTGCATATTTTTAACCATATCAAGTCCAACTTTTGAAAGTTTGATCTCTTGCATATATGTAGAAATACCTTTTGCAGCAGAAATAACTATCACTTCTATTCCAACAAAATATAACATGTTAATGTTTTTTGAAATAAAAACTTCGTCAAAAATTGGTTGCAAAAGTCTAATAGTAAGAGCTTCAAAAACAGCTGCTAACATCATATAGATTATTGAAAAAATAATTAATTTTATATTTGGAAAAAGATAAGTTTTCCAAACCTCTAAGATTCTAAAAATAGAGACCTTGTCTAATTTAAACTTATTATATAAGTAATCAACTATTATTTTTTTTTTAAACAGCATTTTATAATTTCCTAACTAAAATAGTTTCCAAATCTAAAATATTAGGTTCTGTTTTTATAATATCAGGGGAATTATTAATTGCATTATTAGGATCTTTTAGTCCGTTACCAGTAAGAATACAAACGACATTAGAATTATCAGGAATCATTTTCCCAGAATTAATATATTTTATTAATCCTGCCAAACTACTACTGGATGCTGGCTCACAAAAAACTCCCTCTAAAGAAGCTAACATTTTATATGCTTTTAAAATTTCTTCATCGGTAACACAATCTATTTGACCGCCAGATTCTTCTTTAGCTTTTACAGCTTTATCCCAGCTTGCTGGATTTCCAATCCTTATGGCAGTAGCTATTGTTTCTGGATTTTTGACAATTTTCCCCAAAACAATAGGAGCTGCACCACTAGCTTCATACCCCATCATTTTAGGTAATTTTTTAGAAAATCCTTTTTCTCTATATTCTTTATAACCTTTCCAATATGCTGTAATATTCCCAGCATTTCCCACAGGCATAAAATGATAATCAGGAGCTTCCCCTAAATCATCAACTATCTCAAAAGCTCCTGTTTTTTGCCCTTCTATACGAAAAGGATTAATAGAATTCACTAGAACTAGAGACATTCTTTTTGAAATATCTTTAACCAAAGAAAGTGCTTCGTCAAAATTTCCTTTAATTGCTATAACTATCGCATTATAAAGCATAGCTTGTGATAATTTTCCCAGTGCAATATTGCCATCTGGAATCAAAACGACAGATTTAATCCCAGCTCTAGCAGAATATGCAGCACTAGAAGCAGAAGTATTACCAGTGGATGCACAAATAACAGCCTTTGCACCATCTTCAACAGCCTTAGTAATCGCCATAGTCATTCCACGATCTTTAAAAGATCCAGTAGGATTTAATCCTTCATATTTTAAAAAAATATTAAATTTAACTTTCAAAAAGTCTTTTATATTATCTGCCTTTATTAATGGAGTATTTCCTTCGTTTAAACTGATAATTTTAGTATTACTATTAACCGGCAAAAACTGCCTATATTTTTCAATTATTCCTAAATATCTCATATTCCCTCTTTTATCTTGCTATTTCATTTACTCTCGTTTCTCTAATCAAAGTAACTTTTATTTGCCCAGGATAATCAAGATTTTCCTCGATTTTTTTCGCTATGTCTTTTGAAAGTAAAACCATTTCTTCTTCTTTTACTTTATCAGGTTCAATCATAATTCTAATTTCTCTGCCTGCTTGAATAGCAAAAGCTTTTTCGACACCTTTAAAAGAATTAGCTATTTCCTCTAATTTTTGAACTCTCTTTATATAAAACTCTAAGCTCTCTCTTCTTGCTCCAGGCCTAGAAGCAGAAATAGCATCAGCAGTAGCAACAATTATAGCCTCCAAACTTTCAGCTTCAAACTCACATTCATGATGTGTCAAGACAGCATTTAACATTTTTTCATTTTTAGGATAATATTTTTTCAACATATTATAACCTATCTCTGCATGAGTCCCTTCTACATCATGATCAACTGCTTTCCCAATATCATGAAAAAAACCTGCCATTAAACAAAGTTTTTCATCTAAACCCAATTCACTAGCTATAAACTTAGATAAGAATGCCACTTCCAGAGAATGTTGTAAAACATTCTGTCCACAACTAGTTCTATATTTTAGCCTTCCTATACAATCAATTAATTCAGAAGAAACCCCTGATATTCCAACAGTTATCAAGGCTCTTTCTCCTATTTCTCTTATTTGGTTTTTCATTTCAGAAGTAACTTTGGTTACTACATCTTCTATTCTTGCAGGATGTATTCTGCCATCAGCTATTAATCTTTCCAATGAAATTTTAGCAATTTCTCTTCTAACCATATCAAACGATGTTAAATTTATTGTCTCTGGAGTATCGTCTACTATAACATCAACCCCAGTAGCCATTTCAAATGCTTTTATATTTCGACCTTCTCTCCCTATTATTCTTCCTTTCATTTCATCGTTTGGAATAACTACACTGCTAACAGTTATATCATTAGTATATTCCACTGCCAACCTCTGAATAGCAAATACAATTATTTCTTTAGCTTTTTTAGAAGAATTATTTTTCAATTCTTCTTCTATTTTTTTTATTTTTATACTAGCATCTTGCCTAGCTTCTTCCTCAATGGTTTTGATCAAAATTTCTTTAGCCTCTTCCGCAGTCATATTAGCTAAACTTTCTAATTCTTTTTTTATTTTTCCTTTTAATATTGAAATGTTTTCAACTTCTTCATTAAGCTCTTCTTTTTTTTCTTTTAAAAGATTTTCTTTTTCAGCAAATTCTTTTTCTTTATTGTTAAAAAATTCTTGTTTCTTTACAATATCATCTTCTCTATATACTAAAACTTTTTCATACTGTTGAAGTTCATTTCTTCTTTCTTTCATTTCTTTTTCAAATTCACGTTTTTCTTTGTATATGTCATCTTTTGCTTCTAATAAGATTTCTTTTCTAGTCTGTTCTGCTTTTTTTCTAGAATCTTCTAATATTTTTTTTGATTCTTTTTCTAAAATTTTGCTTTTTGATTCAAAAGAATTTAAGGTTTTCTTTGCATACAAAATCCTACCAACAAATCCCAAAATTATTCCTATAAAAAATGCAACAATTATATATGTAACCATTCTAAATCCATCCTAACAATAAATATTTTTATCAGTAATAATCAAATCCATAGGAAAATCATAATCTGATTTTAACAAATTTAGAGTTTCATCTTTAAAAAATTGAAACTCATAACAAACACCTATAACAAAAAAATTCTCTCTAACTATATTTTTTCTAAAAAATATACTACTCAAAAATTTATCATAATATCCTTTTCCAAAACCGACTCGATTTCTAAAAATATCAAAAGCAACCCCAGGAACAAAAATAATGTAAGTAAAACTATTATTTATCATCAATTTTGTATTTTCATTACAAATTTTGGGCTCTAATATTCCATAATACCCTACAGAAAAATCTGTTTTTTTTTCAATTTTATAAAAATTAATCTCACCTCCTAATACCTTAGGATAATAAGTTTCTTTTTTATGGGCGACACAAAAACTAAAAACATCATCCAGACAAACTTCTTTATCAAAATCACTATAAAGCAATAATTTATAAGCTTTAAAATTATGTAAAAAATTTATTATTTTACTAGAAATAACACAACTTCTAAAATGAAATTCAAAATTTTGTAAATTTTGTCTTTTCATTCTATTTATATTTCTTATATCTAGTTTAGATAAGAACATAAACACACACTTTAAAACAATGTAAACTATTTTAGAAATAGATTAAAAAAATAAAAACCCACTACAACCGTCAAATTATACCGATAAGGAAACCTATTTTAATAGGTGGGAACTCTGTGATAATGACCAAGATCAATATCAACTCCAAGTCCCCTCTTATCTAAACATAGTTCCAATATGCTAATATAAATCAACGAGAAGAGCAGGTTAAATATTAGCTAATTTATAAGAAAGTTTTTTATCAATATTATCAATTTTCTTATATATATTTTCTATTTTTGTCTTAATTTCAAAAAGCTCTCTAGCCATATCAAAAGCAGATAAAACTGCCAACTTCCCAGTATCAACTATATCATAACTCTTTTCTATTTCTTTCATTTTATCTTCTACATACCTAGCCACAGCATATAAGTACATATCATCTTCTTCACTTTTTATGATATAGTCTCTTTTAAAAATATTAACTACTGTCTCTTTTTCTTTTTTCATCAAAATTTATTATGACTAAAATCTTCCAAATTTTTCAATAAAATCTTTAATTTATCTTTAACTAGATTATACTCTTTTTTTTTTCTCTCATATTCTAAATTTATTTTTAAAGCCTTATCTAGTTCTAAATTTTTCAATCTAATCGTATTTTTTAAATCTTTTATCTTTAACACATATTCCAAGTTATCTTTTTCTAGCTTAGAAACATAATCCAAAAGCTTATCTATATTTTCAGAAAATGTACCTATATCCATCAGAATATTCTATATTAAAAACAAAAAAAATCAAATATTCAAATCACTCTCTATTACAATAACATATCTTTTATCTTCCATTTCTATTTTATTGCAATAAAAAAATTTTTCTTTAATTTCCCCTTCCAATGTTTTTATATCAAAAGATTCCCAAGTTTTATCTTTTGTTTTTAAATCCATTAGAACTTTTCTAAAAAAATAATTCCCTTTTATATCTTTTGATTTCATAACATTATTTATCAAATTCTGATACACAATCTGCGAATCTATAACAAGATTTCCAGATATATCTATAATAAAAAATCTAGTATTATTTATCATAATATCTAACAACAAATTTCTAATATCTAAAATATTTGTATTATTTAAAAATTCATTTATAAACAAATTTTTCATGATTTCAGAATTTTCTTCTATAAATTCTTTCTTAATTTTTTTTAAATTAGAAGGAACCCCTATTATGTAGGTTTTTTTATTTAAACTAATCCTAGCAATATAAACAAAAAACTCTTCCCCCCTTTTTATTAAAGAAAATTCATCTTGCTTATTTAAGACAGATAAGCAAATCCAGCCTTTTTCTTTATTGTTATCTAAAACTAATTTCATATTTTTCCAAATATATTTCCCCTGAATATTTTTTATAAACTGAATATTTTTTTTATTTTTATGCCCTGGATCAGTCGTATCAAATAAAATATTTTGAGTATCACCATCCACTATGAAAAAAGGAATGTCGTTTAAAACAGGAATATTTTTGTTTAAATAATTATTCTTAAACTCTAAATAACCAAATTCTTCTATATTTTCTAATATCTTTCTTGATAGGAATTGTGTTCTAATTGCATTATCTTGACTTTTATCAATATTAATATACGAAGCTTTTGGAAATTTAACATTATAACAAATTAAAAACTTTTCTTTATTGATTAAAATTTTTTGAAAGAATATATGTCTAGTATATGCATATTTGTTGTTATCTTCTGCAAAAAAATATGAAAGACTTCCATGTAATTGCATATTAGACTGATTCAATAAATTTTTCATATAAAACTTATTTGTGACATCTTTATAATTTATGGTCTTTTTCCCTTTTAAGAAATCTGAGAAATCCTCTTTAGCTGTGCTAAATATAATGTCCCCATTATTATTTAGTATGAAAAAAAAATTTTTATTTCCAAAAAATGTATCTGATTTTAATCTAAGAATAGGAAAAGAAGCAAAATTTTTGTTTTTTAAAATATCAGAATATAAATTTAATTCCTTTTCCACTAAAGCCTTTTCTAAAAAAATTTGATCTTTTATAGTTGCAACTATATAACATTTATCATTAGAAATAAAAACTTTTTTGTATAAAAATGCTTTCATTTCTAAATTAAATATGCTGGAGCAATATGATAAATAATATATAATACCTTCCATATTGTTTGTTAAATTTATTTCTTTTATGACCCAGTTGCAAAAATCTCCGTATTTTAAAGCTTTTCCATTAACTATAAAATTATTTTGTTTTAAGACATTTTCATTAACTAAACATTTGCCAGTTTTATCTAAAACAATAACAAAATCTTCTTTATTAAACCATTTTGTTTTATATTCTGAAAAATTTTTAAAACAAGATTCTTTTTTATCAAGAATCATATCAGTAGCATCACTCAAAAGATTAAATGCATGATCTAAATTTTTATTATCAAATGAGAAAATATTTGATACCGAAAAAACGAAAAATAAACAAAAAAACAATGTTTTATTCATAAAAATATTTCCCCATAATTATATACAAAAGAATAATTATAAAATAACATATTTATAATTTTTCTCAATTAATTTTATAAGAAAAAAAACGAACTATTCTTTCAAAAATAGAAAAAGGCAAAAATTTTTTTAGAAAAAAAGAAATTTTTGCACTATGTCCTACAATGTTTCGAAAATTTTTATTCTTTTCATTGATAATAGATTCTATTACATCTATAACTTTTGTAGGATTTTCTCTTTTAGTTTTTTTTATTTTATCTAACATAGTTTTTACTTTTTCATTATATTTGCTATTACTATTATAGTATTTTTTAAATAAAATCAAATTTTCTAAAAAAATATTTGTATCAAAACTGCCCGGCTCTATTAAATGAACTGAAATTCCTAAATCATACAATTCATATCTTAAACTTTCAGTAAAGCCGTCTATGGCATATTTACTAGAATTATATGCAGAAAGCCCAGGGTATGAAACTAAACCTGCTATGCTAGAAATATTTATTATTTTACTTTTATTTTTTCTGGGAATAAAAGGAAGAACTTTTTTTATAACACATAGTTGCCCAAAAAAATTTGTATCTAAAACTTTCCTAAATTCATCTTCTTCTATGTCTTCAAAAAACCCTCCAAGAGCTATTCCTGCATTATTAACCAAAATGTCTATTTTTTTATACTTTTCTACAATATTTTTTATAGCAAGATCTATAGTATTATTTTTTGTCACATCTAGTTCAAAAACATCTATTTCCCCGTTTATTTTATTTACTTCTTGAATTAAAAAATCTTTTTTCAACATATTTCTCATAGTTGCACAAACTATAAAATTTTTATTAGTAGAAAGCCTTTTTGATAAAAGAAACCCAAAACCGCTAGATGTTCCTGTTATTAAAATTACTTTTTTATCTTTCTTTTCCATAAAAGGATCCTTTAATAATTAGACATAAAAATTGAAAAAATATATAATTCATATATTCTACAAATATGAGGATTTTATGATAGAAAAATTTTTTTACAACTCAAATAAAAAATACAAATGTGTAATTGTCGCGATGGATTCAGAATTAGAACCTATATTAAAAACTTTAAAAAGCCCTAAGCTAATAAAATTTCAGAATAGATCTTTTTATATTGAAAACGATATTTTTTTGATAAAAAGCGGAATTGGTGAAATAAATGCAGGTATAGCTACTGAATTTGTTATAAATCTTTTAGGTGAAAAAAATATAGATTTCATAATCAATGTTGGTCTTTGTGGCAGTTTGAATAAAGAAAAGTACAAAATAGGCGACATTTTAATGGTTAAAAATGTCATTCATTATGATTTTGATTTAAGTAAAATTGATAATCTAAAAATAGGACAATATCCAGACTGTAACGATTACAATTTAAACTGTGATATTAGTTATTTTAATGCTTTAAAAAACATTTACGGAGAAAAAATAAAACTAGTAAATTGTGCTAGCGGAGATAAATTTATTGCAGACAAAGATTTTCAAAAATTTTTATCTCGTAATTTTAATGCTGATATTTGTGAAATGGAAGCAGCTGGAATAATTTTAACATCAAAAAAACACAACATAAACTCAATATTTATAAAAGCTATTTCAGATATAATAGAAGATGAAAATTCTGAGAAGGATTTTTTAGATTCTACTAAAACCATAACTAAAAATTATTTAGATGCTTTGTTTAAAATATTAAATGATGAATTGCCAAAAAGAATTACATCTTTTAATATAAACCATAAAAAACTTTTCCCAGGTTTTTATACTTCTAGAATAGATGATGATATTTTTACTTATGATCTTAGGTTTAAAATTCCAAATCATGGCGACTATATTCCACTAGATGCTATGCATACAATAGAGCATCAAATGGCTACATTCCTTAGAAATAGTGAAATGAAGCATAAAATAATATATTTTGGAGCAATGGCATGCGGGACAGGCTTCTATTTATTAGTAAGAGATCTAGATTATAAAGATACAAAAATTTTAGTTGCTAGTTGCCTTGAAAAAGTTTTATCGTCAAAAGAAGTTTTTGGAGCTACAGAAGTAGAATGTGGCAATGCTAAAAATCATAATTTACCTTTGGCAAAAGTTCTTTGCAAAAAATATTTAGAAGATATAAAAAAGAAAGATATTTTTTTATACGAAGAATAAACTATGAAAGACAAATTTTATAAAATAAATATATTGGGGCTGGAAAGAGATTTGCCAATTTGCAAAATTAATGAAAAAATGTCTATCGCAGCATTTGTTATGTTTTCTGATGTTGAACTAACAATTCATGCAGCAAAAGAATTATTAAAATTAGCAAAAGATTTTGATATAATTTTGACAGCGGAATCAAAGGGAATCCCTCTAGCTTATGAAATGTCAAAACAATCAAATAAAAAGTATATTTTGGCTAGAAAAAATAAAAAACTCTATATGAAAAACCCTATAGGATTTGAAGTAAAATCCATAACTACTGATTTTGTGCAGACTTTATATTTAGACGAAAATGACTGCCAGACTTTAAAAAATAAAAAAGTTTTAATAGTTGACGATGTTATAAGCACTGGGAAATCAATCGAAGTTTTGGAAAAATTAACATTAAAAATGGGAGGAATTATAACTCAAAAAATGGCTGTTTTAGCAGAAGGCGATGCTAGTAATAGAAAAGATATCGTTTATTTAGAAAAATTGCCTTTATTTTTTGAATAAAAAATTTATGTTTTTAGATACTGTAAAAATTTTTATTAAAGCCGGGTCTGGTGGAGATGGATGCATTAGTTTTCATAGAGAAAAATATGTAGAGTTCGGTGGGCCTGACGGTGGAAATGGTGGAAATGGTGGAAATGTTTTTCTCATCACAGAAAAAAAAATGGAAACATTGTATGATTTTAAAAAACAAAAGCATTTTGAAGCAGAAGATGGAAAAAATGGAAAAGGCTCAAATATGCACGGAAAAAAGGGAAACGATCTTTATATAAAAATTCCCATTGGAACACAAGTCTTTTTTTACAATGAAGAAACTAAAGAAAAAATTTTTAAAAAAGATTTAATTGAAGAAAATGAAATATTTAAAGTAGCATCTGGAGGAAAAGGCGGAAGAGGAAATTTATCTTTTAAAACCCAAACAAGAACCGCGCCTAGAATTGCAGAAAAAGGAGAAATTGGCGAAGAAAAAATTTTAATCTTAGAATTAAAACTAATTGCAAATATTGGGCTTCTGGGCTATCCTAATGCTGGAAAATCTACATTTTTATCCAGCATAACCAATGCTAAACCTAAAATAGCAGATTATCCTTTTACAACATTGCACCCTAATTTAGGTGTAATAAAATATTATGATAGACATTTTTTGGTAGCAGATATTCCTGGAATTATAGAAGGGGCTCATAAGGGACTGGGCCTAGGGCTAGACTTTTTGAAACATATTGAAAGAACAAAAATTTTATTTCATCTTTTAGATGTCAATGGTTATGAAAATAAT
>ONXP01000084.1 GCA_900321865.1 uncultured Elusimicrobia bacterium | reverse complement strand
TGAATTCCGAGAAGAAGATGAAGCTAAATGTAGAAGCTATAAGAAGTATGGCATCAGCAGCATAATTTTTATATATAATAAAAATTTAAAAATTTTTATGCACAAGGGAGAAAAACCTCTCTTGTGCATTTTTTATTTTTAAAGGGGAAAATATAAAAAATTTTGGAAAAATTATTAAAATGTTTTAATATCTACAATTTAAATGTATTTTTTATTGATAGTTTATAAAAAATTTTTTAGTATTCTATAGGGGAATTTTTTAATGAAGATATTATTTATATCTGATATAGTTGGAAAACCTGGAATAGAAATTTTAAAAAGAGAATTAAAAGGGATAGTAATATCAGAAAATGTAGATCTAGTTATAGCAAATAGCGAAAATGCTGCCGACGGATTTGGGTTATACCCAAAATTAGCCTTGGAGATTTTTCAAGCTGGAGTGAATATTATAACATTAGGAAATCATACATTTGATAAAAAAGAGATTTTGCAAATCTTTAGCGATAAAAGAATAGTTAGGCCTATAAATTATCCGGAAGCTGTTGGAGGGAACGGTTATACTTTTTATATTGGGAAAATGGGGGAAAAAGTTGCTATAATTAATGCTCTGGGACAAATTTTTATGAATCCTATCAATTCTCCATTTTTGGAAATAGAAAAAGTTTTGGAAAATATAAAAAAAGAAACTAATATAATATTTGTAGATTTTCATGCAGAGGCTACCTCAGAGAAGAAAGCCTTTGGGTATTTTTTAGATGGAAAAGTGTCAGCAGTAGTTGGAACCCATACACATGTAGCCACTAGTGATGAAACAATTTTACCAAACGGAACAGCATATATAACGGATGCTGGAATGACAGGACCAGAAAATTCAATCATAGGTATGAAAAAAGAAAAAATTTTGCAAAAATTTTTGACAGGTATGCACCTAAGATATGAAGTAGCAGATGAAAAAGGTATCTTAGAAGGTGTTGTAATAAATATAAACGAAATGTCTGGAAAGGCAAATTCTATTAAAAGAATAAAAAAGGAAACATATGTTAACTAACGATAAAATTATAGACGGAAAAAAAATTTCAGAAGAAATTAAAAATCAAATAAAATTAGAAATTTCTGATTTGTCAAAAAATTTAGGACTTCGTCCAAAGCTTACAGTGATTTTAGTAGGGGAAGACGAAGCCTCTAAAATATATGTAAAAAATAAACATATTACATCTTTAGAGCTTGGGATAGATAGTGAAATTATAAAATTACCCGAAGAAACTAAGGAAAAAGAATTAATAAATATTATAGAAAGATTAAATAATGACAAAACTACAAATGGGATTTTGGTTCAGCTTCCTCTTCCCAAAACTATTGACACGAAAAAAATTATAAATTTAATTAATCCTTCTAAAGATGTAGATTGTTTTCATATAAAAAATATTGGACTTTTAGTAAGTGGAAATAATCTTTTTTTGCCATGCACACCTAGCGGAATAATAGAAGTTTTAAAATATAAAAACATAGATTTAACTTCTAAAAATGTTGTTATAGTTGGTAGAAGTAATATAGTAGGAAAGCCTTTGGCACTTATGATGATCAAAGAAAATGCTACAGTCACTTTATGTCATTCTAAAACTATAAATTTATCTAGTTTTACTAAAAATGCAGATATAGTAGTTATGGCCATAGGCTCACCATTATTTTTAAAAAAAGAAATGATAAAAGAGAATTCTATTTTGGTAGATGTTGGGATAAATAGAGTAAATGGAAATGTCGTAGGCGATATAGATTTTTTTGATGTTTTAGAAAAATGTAAATTTATTACTCCTGTTCCAGGCGGAATAGGAAAAATGACTATAGCGATGCTTATGAAAAATACACTCTTGGCATACAAAATTCAAAATAATTTAGTTTAATTGATATTTGTAAAATTAAAAAGTTATAAAATATTAATTTTTAATCAAAAATTATAGTTTTTTTATTAGCTACTAATATTTTATGCTCCAGATGTAATTTTATTGCACGAGAAAGAACTCTTTTTTCTAAATCTTTTCCTCGGTTTATGAGATCCAGCTCTGAGTCTTTATGAGATATTCTGATGACATCTTGTTCTATTATAGGCCCATCATCTAAAATGGCTGTAGCATAGTGGCTGGTCGCACCTATTAATTTTACTCCTCGGTCAAAGGCTTTTTTGTATGGATTTGCACCCATAAATGCAGGCAAAAATGAATGATGAATATTGATGATTTTGTTTTCGTATAAAGAAATAAAATTGTCAGAAAGTATTTGCATATATCTAGCTAAAATTATTAAATTTACATTATATTTTTGTAAAATTTCTAGTTCTTGTTTTTCAGCCAGATCTTTATTATTTTTATCGATTGAAATGTAAAAAAAATCTAAGCCCTTGGAATATTTTTTTACAACATTTTCAATAGTGCTGTGATTGCTAATTATAGCTTTTATGTTCATATTTAGATCGTTAGTGTTATTTTTTAATAAAATGTCTATTAGACAATGCTCATACCCTGAAACAAATATTGCAGAATTAATTTTTTCGTCTTCAAAATAGATTTTAAAATTTATATCTAAAGCCTTTGCTACATTTTTATAAAATTCAGTTTTTATATCTTGTTTTTTAATTAAAAAATTAGAAATATCAAACTCTATTCTCATATAAAACATATTTGATTTATGATCAGAATGCTGATTGGATGAGAGAATATTAGCATTATTTTTATATAAAAAAGTGGTGACTTTTGCGACAATTCCTTTTTGATCTATGCAATATAAAAGAAGGATCGATTTTTCCATATAAACTCCTAGGTAAGTATTTATTTTTAATAAAAAATTTATAAAATCTTTTAAAAATATATTTTTTTATTTTAGAGGTTTTATGAAATTATATAAAAAAACTTTTCTTTTTATTAGTACTTCTTTATTTTTAATCGTTAGTTTATTTTCCAATATAAAAATTTTAATCACGGAAATCGCTCCAAATGAATCCGGAGACAAAACCGATTGGATAGAATTTTTTGTTTTAGAAGATGGAAATTTGGAAAATGTAGAAGTTTATGAAGGAAATGCTTTACTAAAAACATTTGGGAATATAAATTTGAAAAAAGGCGATTATTTTGTTTTGAATTTAAAATCTAATGAAAAAGATATTTTTGAGAAAAATCAGAAAGGTTATTATGATTTTTATTCTACGGATTCTGGGTTAGTAGCTACAAAAAATCAAATAAAAATTTTAGACAAAGAGAAAAATATTTTAGATCAGGTTTTTTATGAAAATAAAGTGGGAACATATAGCGATGCTTTTTTTTTGAAAAATATAAAAATGGGACAATCAATATCTAGAAAAGTCAATGAAAATGAGTTTTTTAATACTAACTCGTCTAAAAATGATTTTGAAATTTCTGAAATTCAAACTAAGGGTTTTTTTAATGGAAAAGAAGAAACAAATAATGAAGATGATGAAAATGATGAAAATTTAGATTTAAAAATTTTGATTAATGAAATTTCTCCAGATAATGAAGAAGCTGATTGGATAGAATTTTTTGTTTCAAAGGGAAATGGAACTTTAAAAGATCTTTCTCTTTATGTTGGGAAAACAGAAATTTTTAAATTTCCTGATGCAGAAGTAAAAGAAAAAGAATATTTTGTTCTTAATTTTCAAGCCGAAGAAGGCAAAGAAAATATAAAAACTTCGTTTTGGAATTTTTATTCTGATAATTCTGGATTAGTAGCGACGGATTCAATAATTTATATAAAATATAAAAATAAATTTATGGATGCTATTTGTTATGCTGATTCCGATGGCTTTTTTTCTAAGTCAAATAAAGAAGTATTATTAGAATTAATAAAAAATGAAGTTTGGGATCCTTTAAAGTATGATGAAAATAATTTGGAAAAAAATTGTTTTATCTGGAAGACTGATTATACTAAAACTTTAAAAAATAAAACTATTTCCAGAAAGCAAGATTCCTTTGGATTGCCTATTGACAAAAATACCCCATTAAACTTTGAAGTAGGAAAAGCAACAAAAGGCGAGGGGAAATTAGTCATAGAAGATACATTTTTGGATAAAGAGGCTGGAATAGAATTTTTACAAAAAACATTTTCTCCATACAATGATTATAAATTTAATACTATAAAGATAAAATATAAAAATCCTAAAAATACTACATTAAAAATTAAAATTTATGATATCAGAATGCGTTTAATAAAAAATTTAATTGAAACGGATGAAGAAGGTTTGAATTTTTTAGAATGGAACGGAAAAGGCAATGATAATTCTATTATGCCGGTTGGAATTTATATATTTTATTATGAGTTTATTGATAAAAATCGTGGCGAAATTTTAAAAGGGAAAAAACCTATAGTTTTGGGAAAAAAATTATAAAAAAATTATAAAAAAATTCATTTTTGAAAAAAATATAAATATAATCAATTTTATGAAATTTAGAAAAGTTTTGCTTACATTTTTTTTGTTTTTTGTTTTTATTTCTATATGTTTTTGCGATGAAAATTCCAAATTTTTTACTTGGAAAGATTGTGAAAAATATACTTTGTATAACAATCCTAGCCTTCTTATCTCAAAGGAAAATATAGAACAATCGTTATTAAATGTAAACCTTTCAAAAAAACAAAATTCGTTTCAATTAAATTTTTCAATGTCTGGAAATAAAAATTATAGAGAAAATGGTTCTAATTTTGAGGACAATACTACTGTTAGTCTAAATAAAATTTTATTTGACAATAAAAAATTAAAACTAAATTTAAAATCTTTAGAACAAACATCTTTTTCAAAAAGATATGAATATAACGAAACTTTGATAAATTTGAGATTAAATTTAAGATTAGCTTTTATCAATCTATATTATGCAGAAGAATACTTTGGGTTAGCTAAAGAAATTTATGTTTCTAGAAAAAATAATTATGAATTGGTTATGATGAACTATGAATCTGGTTTAGAGAATAAAGGATCT
The DNA here is from genome assembly GCA_900321865.1 of uncultured Elusimicrobia bacterium. Taxonomy (GTDB): domain Bacteria; phylum RUG730; class RUG730; order RUG730; family RUG730; genus RUG730. The sequence continues at coordinate 15,719 of ONXP01000084.1, read as the reverse complement.
CTTTTGACCGCAAAAGTAAAATTTTTAACTGCAGATTATGATTTAGAAAAAGCAAAATTAGATATAAAAGAAAAAATTTCAGAATTAAAAAATATTATGGGGTTAGATATAGATCTTTCTGACAAAAAAGTTTATATAAATTCAAAATTTTCAAAAAATAAAATAAAAGAGATGCCTAATTTTTCAGAAATTGTAAATAATCATCCTAGTATAAAGGCATTGGAATCTAAAAAATTAAGTAAAAATTTTGATATGGAGCTAGCTAAAAGGATTTTTACCCCTAATTTATCATTTTCTTATTCTGCTAGCCAGGTGGACGATACTTTTTTTTCTAATGAATATATTAATCAAAATCTTGGATTAAAGTTTAATTTTCCTTTATACGAGGGAAATCTTAGAAAAGAAAATTTGTTAAAAGCAAAAATTGATATAAAAATCATAGATTATGAAATAAAAAATAAAAAGTTAGAGCTGATGAATAATCTAGAAAGTAGTTTTATAGAATTAAAAAAAGCATTTTTAGATTTAGAAGTGTCTAGCGAATCTCTAAATGCTGCAAAAATTAGATCCGAAATAACACAATCAAAATATTCTATTGGAATGGCTAGTTTTGATGATTGGATAATCATAGAGGATAATTATATTGCTGCAAAAAAAGATTTTTTGTTAAAAGAAATAGAAATTTTAAATAGAGAAGCTAAATGGATGCAAGCAAAAGGAGTAGGCTTAGGAAATGATGAGTAAAAGAAATTTGTTAATATTAGCTTTATTATTAGTTATTGTAATACTTGGTTTTATATTTATAAAGCATAAAAAATCTAAAAATGCTAAAAAAGAATTTTTTAAAATTTCGCCTAAAATTTTGGATATAAAACAAGTTATTTCAACGACTGGTGTTATAGAACCTCAGAATAGAGTAGAAATAGTTCCTCCTATGGCTGGCAGAATAGAAAATATTTTTGTCAAAGAGGGAGATTTAGTGAAAAAAGGGACACTTCTTATGAAAATGAGTTCGACCGAAAGAGCAGCTTTAATAGACAATGCATCATCAAAGGGCGAATCTTATAAAGAATATTGGGAAAGTTTGTATAAACCTACACCTATAGTTGCATCTATAGATGGAGAAGTTATAGCAAGAGATGTAGAGCCTGGACAAACGGTTTCTGCTAGTACTATAGTTTTGGTTTTATCTAATAGGCTTATAGTGAAGGCCAATGTCGATGAAACAGATATTGGAGATATAAAAAAAGGTCAAAGAGCCGAAGTTTTTTTAGATGCTTACCCTAAAATAAAAGTTATGGCGACTGTCGATCATATAGCATATGAGTCTACTGTTGTAAATAATGTTACAACTTATACAGTTGATATAGTGCCTGACACAGTTCCTAATATATACAAATCTGGAATGTCTAGTAATATAAATATTATTTTGGATATTAGAGAAAGAGTTTTAGCTGTGCCAGAGTATGTAATAATAGAAAAAGACAATAAAAAATATGTAAAAATAATTAAAGGTTCTAAAGATTTTATTTTAAAAGAAGTTAAGCTAGGCTTGTCTGATGGAGAAATGGTAGAAATAAAAGAAGGACTAGAAAAAGATGACATTATTTTTTATGAAAAACAAAGGCTAGATATAAATTTTGATACTAAAAATAACAAAAATCCTTTTATGCCACAAGGTCCAAATAGAAATAGACAAAATAGAAAAAATTAAAATTCTAATTTATCCCCATTTGATAAATTATATTTTTTAGAAAAACCTGAAAAAGTTTCTATAACGAATCCTTTTTTCCCTTCTTTTATATATTTAGTAATTCGCATAGGTTTTAAATCTTGATAAATTTTAACTATTTTTTTATTTTCATCTAAAAAAATAACATCGATATTAGTTAGCATAAAAAAAGTATGAATTTGTGTACATTTTGGAAAACACAAGCCAAAATCTTCTGGAATATATTTTTTAAACATAAGACCAAAAAGTCTTTGTAAAAATGTATTTGCAAAATTTAGATTATTTAAGATGATTTTTGAGCCTAATTTTAGCATATAATAATATTTCAATTTGAAAAAATTTAATATATAATATAACTTTTATACTAGAATTTCAATATTTATATGTCTATTATATTTTTAGGAGATTATAGTGAGAAAAACATTTGGAAGTTTACTGGCTTGGGGGATAATAATATTTGGAGTATATTTTGTAGCATCTTGTATAAATAATACTCAAGGAGTCAAAAATATCAGCTATTCAGAATTCAAAAGAGCCTTAAAAGAAAATAAAATCAATAGAGTAATAGTTAAATCAAATATCATAAAAGGTGATATGTATGATGGTGTCAATGTAGAAAGTTTTAGGACTATGGCTATGAACGATCCTAATCTTTTAGAAGATTTAGATAAATATAATGTAAAAGAATATAGAGCTGAAATGGATAATAATTGGCTGGGCAATCTTTTTTGGGGATTTGGGCCAATATTGCTTTTAGCATTTTTTTGGCTTTTTATGTTAAAGCAAGTTAATTCTCAAGGGAAAGGTGCGATGAGCTTTGCACTCAGCAGCGCTAAACAACAAAAAAATAAAAATATTACCTTTAATGATGTCGCCGGCTGTGAAGAATCAAAAGAAGAATTAAAAGAAATTATAGATTTTTTAAAGAGTCCAGAAAAGTTTCAAAAATTAGGTGGCAAGATCCCTAAAGGTGTTCTATTATATGGGGCACCAGGCACGGGAAAAACTTTATTAGCAAAGGCTGTTGCAGGTGAGGCGAAAGTTCCTTTTTTTAGCTCAAGCGGGTCTGAATTTGTAGAAATGTTCGTTGGAGTGGGAGCATCTAGAGTGAGAGATTTATTTAATAAAGGCAGACAAAATGCTCCGTGTCTTTTATTCATTGATGAAATAGATGCAGTTGGTAGACATAGATTTGCAGGGATAGGTGGAGGACATGATGAAAGGGAACAGACTTTAAACCAGCTTTTGGTTGAGATGGATGGTTTTGATACCAATAAAGGGGTGATTTTGATTGCTGCAACTAATAGACCTGATGTTTTAGATCCTGCACTTTTAAGACCTGGCAGATTTGATAGACAAATTTCTGTTGCAGCTCCAGATCTAAAAGGTAGAGAAGATATTTTAAAAGTTCATACTAAAAATATAAAATTAAATAGTGAAGTAGATTTATCAATTATAGCTAGGAGAACTCCAGGGTTTGTTGGGGCGGATTTGGCTAATGTATGTAATGAAGCAGCACTTTTAGCTGCTAGAAGGAATAAAGAAGATATAACTATGAAAGAAATGGAAGATGCCATAGAAAGGGTGGTAGCGGGGCCAGAAAAGAAGACTAAAGTTATGTCAGAAAAAGAAAGGAATATTATTGCATATCATGAGGCAGGACATGCTGTAGTTGCAAAACTTTTAGATGGTTCTGATCCAGTGCATAAAGTTTCCATAATTCCTCGTGGCAGAGCCTTAGGATATACATTGCAATTGCCACTGGAAGATAAATATTTAACGACTAAAACAGAGCTTTTTAACAGATTGATAGTTCTTTTGGGTGGCAGAGCATCAGAAGAAATTTTTTGTTCTGATATTACGACAGGGGCTCAAAATGATTTAGAAAGGGCGACAATGATAGCAAGTAAAATAGTCTGTGAATTTGGAATGACAGAAAAAATAGGCAATGTCGTTTATAGGAAAGACGAGAGCGAGGTCTTTTTGGGTCGAGATTTATCCAGAGATAGAAGTTATAGCAATGAAACCTTAAAAACTATAGACGAAGAAATTCGAGATATTTTAAATAAAACTTTTTTAAAATCAAAAAATATTTTAGAAAGTAATAAAGAAAAAGTAAAAACTCTGGTAAATCTTTTATTAGAGAAAGAAGTAGTAAATTCGGAAGAATTTTTGGCAATATTTAATCAATAAAAAGGAGTTTTATATGGTTAAATTAATTATTGGGATTCTGGTTTTTTTGTGTGGCATTTCTCTTTGTTTCTATTACGATCAATATACAATGATTTTTTTGTCAGGACTTTTGATAATAGGTTGCACTTTTTTAGGAATATTATTTATTTTGTCAGGAATATTTAGCATAAAGGATTATAAAAAAGCTACTTTAGAAGAAAAAAGATATAATGATTAAAAAATTTTTAGATTTTTTTAAAAGGAATAAAATATCTAATCTTGGGGAATTTGGATTAATTGAAAATATAAAGTCTTGGATAAACGAAGAAGAAAAATTTGTAGATAATATCATAGGTATAGGGGATGATGCGGCAGTTATTTCATTTGATAAAGATGAAAAGGTTTTAGCTAGCACTGATACATTTGTTGAAGGGGTTCATTTTACTAGAGATATTACTAGTTTTTTTGATTTAGGTTGGAGAGTTTTAGCGGCAAATGCTAGCGATATCGCAGCTATGGGTGGAACACCTAAATATGTAATGATTAGCCTGGCATGTCCTGTGAATACTAAAATAGACGATATTAGAAATTTTTATTTTGGGTTCAAAAAGTTAGCTGATATTTTGGATATAAAATTAATTGGTGGCGATACTGTAAAATTGGATAAAAAAATAGTAGTTAGTATCAGCATTTTAGGGAATACTTTATCACAAAATTATATTCTTAGAAATTCTGCGGAGAATGGAAATTTAGTTTTTGCGACAGGAACATTTGGAGATTCTGCTTTTGGGTTAAAAGAGCTCTTGAAAAATAAAAATATTAGGAATTTTTTTACAGAAAGATTTAATAATCCCATGCCTAGAGTAAAAGAAGGTAAATTTTTAGGCAGAAATAATTTGGCTACTTGTATGATGGATGTTAGCGATGGGCTAGCTTTTACTTTAAACGAAATAGCATATAAAAGCAATCTTGGCATTTTACTCTACGAAGATAAAATTCCATATAGCAAAGAAATGAAAAATACAAAAGATAAACTTTCTTATGCCCTTTATGGAGGGGAAGATTTTGAACTAATTTTTTGTGCAAGAAAAGAAAATTTGGATAAAATTTTGTCTTTTGGAAATATTTCTCTCATAGGTGAGGTAAAAGACGATTTTTTAGGTGTAAAAATTTTGGACAATAAAAATAAACTTTCTATTCTTCCAAGAAAAGGCTACAGAGCTTTTTAGATATGAATAAAAAAACTATACTATTATTTTTTTTAATTTTTTTATTTTCGATGTTTCTGATATTTAGAAAAAATTATATAAATGAAATAAACTCTGATTTGAATAAAATGATTGTAGAAATTCAAAATTTAACAGAAATTAGAAACAATTTATTGCTAGAAAAGTGGGAATATTTGGATTTGTCAAATATTGAACAAATATCAAAAAAAGATTTAAATTTAGTAAAAATTAATGAAAAAGATTTTATAGTATTAAAAAAGGATTTTGTATGAAATGCCCTTTTTGTGGTTCTATAGAAAGTAATGTCATAGATTCTAGGCCTTTAGATAATTTTGTTGTGATTAGAAGAAGGCGTGAATGCGATAAATGCAAAAAACGTTTTACAACTTATGAACGGATGGAAATTAAACAGATAGTAGTAATAAAAAAAAGCAATAAAAGAGAAAATTTTGATAGAAATAAATTAATGAGAGGAATTTTAGTTGCTTGTAGAAAAAGAGCCATCCCAATGGATAAAATAGAAGCCATAGTAGCCTCTCTAGAAAGTGATTTGATGCAACAACCAAATAACGAAGTTTCAGTAAAATATATAGGCGATAAGGTGATGGAAGAATTGAAAGCATTAGATGAAGTTGCATATATTAGGTTTGTTTCTGTTTATAAAGATTTTGATAGCCTGGATATGTTTGTAAATGAAATTACATCAATAAAAAAATAAAAGGAATTAATAAAATATGTTTAAAATAAAAATTTTTGGGAAAAAAGATTGTGAAGCCTGTCAGGGAACAAAAGAAAAATTTAGACTTTTTTTAGAAAATTTAGAAAACAAAAATTTAGCTTTAATGGAATTTTTTGATTTGGATACTGTTGATGGACTTTTAGAGGGGACAATGTTAGATGCTGTTAATCCTCCTACAACTATCATAGAAAATGATGGCAAAGAAATAAAAAGATGGGTAGGAAAAGTTCCATTATCTAAGGAAATTCAAGAAATCTTAAAATAAAAAAATTTTAGTTAAATTTTGAAGACTCTTTTATTTTTGAAAAGGTTTTAAAATTTTGCTTTTTATCCTAGATGTAAAATCAAGAAAAGCATAAAATTTTTAAAATCCTAAAAAACAAAAAATTTTGAAAATAGAATAAAATTAGAAAAATCACACACGGGGCACTAGATATATCAATAAAGGAATTTTTTCCACTTTTAGAAAAACGGAAAAACTAAAAAATCAGAACGATAAAAAGCCCTAAAATTTTTGATTTTTAGGTTTGAAAGATTTTTCAATTTTTTAAATAAATGTTCTCATTATTTTTAAAATTTATTTTATTTTTGCTCTAAAATTTTTTTACAGTTTAACAAAATAGTTTTGAGTTAAGTTAAGTTAAATTATTTTAATTTAAATTTTTAGTCATTTATTACCTCTTTTTTTATGTTTTCTCTGTCATTCTGGGTAATAAAATAATGACCATAAAACCTAGTTCATTTAAAACTTTGGCTTATTTTTTCAAAAAATTTATAAAATTTTAGATTTTTATAAAATCCAGTTTTTCTTCAAATTTGTTTAGTATTTCGTTTTTTATTAAATTTATTTCTTGAATAGAAAAAGAATTAATATTTTCCCAAAAAAATTTTGCTTCATTTTTTGCCAAAGATATAATTTTTTCGTCTTTTGTAATATCGCCTATATCTAGGTTTAAAAATCCGTGTTGATCTTCTCCTAATAATTCGCCTGGGCCTCTCATCAAAAGATCTTTTTCTGCCAGATAAAATCCGTCATTTGATTTTAGCATAACTTTTAACCTTTCATTTATAAATTGAGATTTTTCTTTTGGGATTAAATAGCAATAGCTTTCATAGTTTGATCTACCAATTCTTCCTCGCATTTGGTGAAGAGATGCAAGGCCAAACCGTTCAGCTTCTTCTATTATCATGACTGTCGCATTTGGGACATTTATTCCCACCTCTATAATGCTGGTAGAAATTAATACATTTAAATCATTTTTGAAAAATTTTGAAACTGTTTCATCTTTTTCTTTTTGGTTCATTTGTCCGTGTAAAAGCCCTATGGTTATATTTTTTTGATTAAAAAAAGATAAAAATTTTTTATACATTTTTTTTGCAGATTTTATTTCCAGTTTATTATTTTCATTGACAGCAGGATAAACGATGTAGCCTTGATGCCCATTTTGCACTTCAAAAATTAATTTTTCCAAAGCCTCGCCCAGATTTGATACAAAAGTTTTTATTTCTTTTCTGCCTATGGGTTTAGTTTTTATTATAGATATGTCCATGTTAGCATTTAGCCCCATAGCAAGGCTTCTAGGAATAGGTGTGGCAGACATAACTAAAATATCAGGATCTTTGGTTATATTTTTGTTCAAAAGTTTTAATCTAGCTTTTACTCCAAATTTATGTTGTTCGTCGATTATGATAAGTTTTAAATTGTTAAATTTTATATTTTCACTAATTAAGGCATGTGTTCCAATTATAATATTAAAATAATTTTCTTTTAAATTTTTATAAAAAATATTTTTTTCTTTTTTTGTCATTGAACCTGTTAAAAGTCCAATTTTTATATTTTTTAGAATTTCACTTTTTGCAAAAAGATTTTGTAAATTTTCATAATGTTGCCTTGCCAAAACCTCAGTAGGAGCCATAAAAGCAGCTTCAAAGTTGTTTTCTGCTGCGAGTAAAATAGCACATGTTGCGACGATAGTTTTACCCGATCCTACATCACCTTGTAAAAGTCTATTCATAGGAAATGACGACAACAAATCATTAAAAATTTCGTTTATGGCTTTTTTTTGATCTGGAGTAAAGCTAAAAGGCAAAATATTTTTGAAAGGAGTGAGTAAATTTTTGTGTAAAATGTATTTATGAGATTTTTTTGTATTTTTTGCATCCAGATATTGTTTTATTAAAACAACTTCAAGTAAAAAAAAATTATTAAAACAAAGCCTAAAATAAGCATCGTTTTTTTTGTCAAAATTTTCTGGAAAATGAATATTTTTTATGGCATCAAAAAGAGTTAAAAATTTATTTCTTTTAATAATTTTTATAGGCAAAAAATCAGTAATAAAAAAATTATTTTCTTCTAAATATTGTATTGCTGAAAAAATAATTTTACGAATGAATTTTGAATTGATTGTTTTTGTCTCAGAATAAACAGGAACGATTCTATTCATATTGATTGATAAATTTTTAGGATCATAAATTTCATAGTCTAGAACTTTTATTTCATTTTGAAAATATTCGCCGTATATGAAAATTTTGTTTGCTGGAGTAATATCTTTTTTAATTTTATAAAAAATATCGTATTTTTTAGACTGTTTTTTAAACCATTTTGCTGAAAAAATATTTTTTTCATCAAAAACAATCGCTTCAAAAATTACAAGACTAGTTTTCGTATAAAAAATGTTAGTTTTTTTAACTCTAACTAAAAGAGTTATTTTATTTGTTTCAAAATTTAAATTATTTATATTAAAATTCGGATCTAGGAGCCTATTTTCCCATCTTTTAGGAAAATAAAACAAAAGATCTTTTATGGTTTTTAGATTTAGATTTTTTTCTAATAAAATTGATTTTTTTGGACCTATGCCTTTTATGTACTGTAAATTTTTGTTTAATAAATTTTCACACATAACAATTTTGTAAAATAAATTTATTTAATTTTATAATTTTTTATAATTAAGACAAAACTTTATTTTAAATTTTGAAAAGGATTTTTATGTATAGAAAAAATATAGAAGAAGTAATAAAAATTTTAAAATCTTCACATTTTGGATTAACTCAAAAAGAAGCAGAAGAAAGACTAAAGAATTTTGGACTAAACGAAATTTACAAAGAAAAAAAAGCATCAATACTAAAATTATTTTTTAATTCTTTTAGTTCTCCACTCGTCGTTATTTTGCTTATAGCAATTTTTGTGCAATTAATTTTGGGTAAAATTTTTGATTCTTTTATAATACTTTTTGTGTTAATTTTGAACTCATTTTTAGAAGTTTTTCAAAATAAAAAAGCTGAATCTTCTTTAAAATCTTTAAAAAAATTATCCACTCCTTTTAGTAAAGTTTTAAGAGATGGCGAGAAAAAATTGATAAATAGCTTAGAATTGACCGTAGGTGATATAGTTTTATTAGAAGCAGGTGATATTGTTCCAGCTGATGGTAGAATACTAGAGGCGAATTCTCTAATTGTCAATGAAAGCATTTTGACAGGAGAATCGATTCCTAGCGAAAAAAATAATCTAGTGATTTCTGATAAAGTCAATATTTTAGATATGAACAATACTCTATTTTTAGGGACGACAGTTTTGAAAGGCAGAGGAAAGTTTATAGTTACCAAGATTGGCAAGTCTACTGAAATAGGTAAAATTTCTAGCTCTTTAAATGAAATAGAAGATAAAAAAACTAGCTTGGAAAAAAATTTGGCAATTTTTAGTAAAAAATTAGGTTTTTATATAACATTAATTTCTCTTTTGATTTTTTTATTTCAGAGCCTTAAAATCTTTTTTTTGCACGAACAAAATGTATTAAATTCTATTTTAGAGGTTTTTATATTTTCTGTAGCTTTGGCAGTTGCGGCTATTCCAGAAGCTTTGTCTAGTATAATTTCTATAGTTTTAACATTTGGTGCAAATCGAATGGCAAAAAATAAAATTATAATAAAAAAATTGTCTTTGGTAGAAATGCTGGGAAACGTTAATATTATTTTGACCGACAAAACAGGAACACTTACTCAAAATAAGATGAAAGTTGTAGATATTTTTTTAGGAGACGAAAAAAAGTTTATTGATAATACTTCTCAAGGCAAAAATTTTTTATTAGCTTCTAGCTTAAATAATGACGCCTATATTGATAAGGATAAAGAAATAGGCGATTCTACAGAAATTGCAATTTTAAAATATATCGAAAGTCAAAATTTTAAAAATATAAAAAAATATGACAGGCTTTTTGAGATTCCTTTTGATTCTACTAAAAAAATAATGTCAACTTTCCATAACATTGATGGGAAAAATATAATGTTTATAAAGGGTGCTCCGGATGTAATTTTTGCAAAATCTAAATATTTTTATGATGGCGACAAAGTTTTAGGAATTGAGGCTAATAAAGATTTATTTTTAAAATATAAAGAAAAAAATAAAGCTTTCTCTATGGATTCTTATAGAGTTTTGGCCTTTGGAATGAAAGAATGCATTCTAGATAATTTTCAAAATGAAAAGGAAGAAAATTTTATTTTTTTAGGATTAATAGCTATGACGGATCCAATTAGAGAAGATGTTTTTAATTCTATACAAAAAGCTAAAACTGCTAAAATAGATGTAGTAATGATAACGGGGGATAGTTTATTAACAGCTAAATCTATTGCTAAAAAATTAAATATTTTATCACAAGCTGATATTAGCATAGACGGAAAAGAGTTAGACGAAATGGACGATAATATTTTTTTTGAAAAAATAGAAAAAATAAAAGTTTATGCTAGAATGTCTCCCAGTCATAAATATAGAATAGTAAAGATGTGGCAGAAAAAAGGCAAAATTGTTGCAATGACAGGAGACGGAGTAAATGATGCTCTAGCATTAAAAGAAGCAAATATTGGAATCTCTATGGGTTCTGGGACGGAGGTTGCAAAAGATGCTAGTAAAATGACTATTTTAGGCGATGATTTTTCTTCCATAATTGAAGCGATAGAAATTGGGAAAAGTAGTTTTCTAAATATTAAAAAATCCATAAATTATCTTCTTAGTGGAAATTTAGGGGCAATAAATACTATTATTTTTGCAATGATTTTTAATTATCCTAATCCTTTCACTGCTCTTCAATTGCTTTTTATAAATCTTTTAAATGACTCGCTTCCAGCTATTAGTTTAGGATTTGAAAAGCCGGAAAAAAATATTATAAATTCTAAACTTACATCAGAAATTTTAGACTCTAAATCTATAAAAATTATTGTTTTTAGAGGAGTTATAATTTCAATTTTTGTCATTATTTCTTATTTAATTGGTTTTAAAACTTCTATTAATTTAGGCATGGCGATGGCTTTTTCTACTCTTATATTTTCTAGATTATTTTTAGTTTTTACTTTTAGGTCAAATACTCAAACCTGTTTTAAGTTGGGTTTTTTCCAAAATAAAGCAATTTTTGTCTCTTTATTTATATGCTCTTTTATGTATTTTGTAATATTTTTGCCAAAATTTAGACCTTTGTTTAATATTCCTTATGAATTTAATTTAAAAAATTTAGGTATTTGTGTGCTTTTTAGCCTTAGTGCTGTTTTTATCATAGAATTTTTAAAAATTTTAAATAAAACTAAAAATAAAAAATAAATTTTGTATAATTTAAGAAAGTTAATTTTTAGGAGAATAATAATGAAAAAATTTGTATGTGAAGTATGTGGCTATGTTTATGAAGGAGATGAAGCTCCTAATAGTTGCCCTGTATGCGGAGTAGGAAAAGATAAATTTAAAGAAGTATCCTCAGAAAGCGATTTATGGGCATCAGAACATATTTTAGGAGTGGCAAAGGATGCTCCTAGTGATATAAAAGCAGATTTAAAGATGAATTTTGAAGGTGAATGTAAAGAAGTTGGAATGTATTTAGCTATGGCTAGAGTAGCATATAGAGAAGGTTATCCAGAAATTGGAACATATTACGAAAAGGCAGCTTTAGAAGAAGCAGAACATGCAGCAAAATTTGCAGAACTTTTAGGGGAATTAGTAGAAAATTCTACAGAAAAAAACTTAAAAATGAGAGTAGATGCTGAAAAAGGTGCAACTTTAGGAAAAACCGATCTTGCAAAAAGAGCAAAAGAAAAGAATTTGGATGCAATTCACGACACGGTTCATGAAATGGCACGAGACGAAGCTAGACACGGAAAAGCATTTCTTGGACTTTTAAACAGATATTTTTCTAAATAAATTTTTGTATGAGAATTGGTATAGGCAGAGATATCCATAAATTAGTTTTTGGAAGAGATCTGATTTTAGGTGGAGTGAAAATAGATTATGAAAAAGGGCTTTTGGGAAATTCTGATGCGGATGTTTTAGTTCACTCTGTTATAGATTCTATTCTTGGGGCAATAGGTGAAAAAAATATAGGTTATCATTTTCCCGATACCGACAAAAAATATAAAGATATTTCTAGTTTATATTTATTAAAAAATGTTTGTGAAAAATTTATATTAAAAAAGTATAAAATTATCAATTTTGATACGGTTATCATAGCAGAAAAGCCTAAACTTAATGTTTTTTTGGACGAAATGAAAAAAAATATTGCGAACTTTCTAGACATTGATTATTCGCTTATAGGCATAAAAGCGACGACTAATGAAGGGCTAGGTGAAATAGGTCATGGCAATGCTATAGAAGCTATAAGTATTTGCCTCTTAGAGGAAATTTGTGAAGGATAAACTAAATATTTTAGTCACCGGTGGAGCAGGATTTATTGGGTCTAATATTGTAGATAAGTATATTGATATGGGGCATAGAGTTTGGGTTCTAGATAACTTATCTAGTGGAGATATAAAAAATATAAATCCTTCTGCAGAATTTATAGAAAAAGACATTTTATCTAAAGATTTAGATGCTTTGTTTGAAAAAGTAAAATTTGACATAGTTAATCATCATGCCGCCCAGATTAATATTAGAAAATCTGTTTCAGATCCTATGTTTGATGCTGGTGTAAACATTTTAGGAACGATAAATATTTTAGAAAATATAAAAAAACATAAAATAAAAAAAATAATTTTTTCGTCTAGTGGTGGGGCGATATATGGAGAGTCAGAATTTCCAAACAAAGAGGGAGATTTTGTAAATCCTATTTCGCCTTATGGCATAGCTAAACTTTCAGATGAATTTTATATAAAATTTTATGCAAAGACTTATGGTTTTAACTATTTAATTTTTAGATATAGCAATGTTTATGGCCCAAGGCAGAGCATAAAAGGCGAAGCTGGGGTAGTTGCTATTTTTTTTGATAATTTTATAAAGAATATTCCTTCAATAATTTTTGGCAGTGGCGAGCAAAAAAGAGATTTTGTTTTTGTCAAAGATGTTGCTTTAATAAACAGTTTAGCTTTAGATTTTCCAGAGAACATTACTATAAATGTATCTTCTGGAAATGATATAAAAATTTTAGATTTATATAAGTTAGAAAAAGAAATTTCAAAAAGTGATTTAGAGGTAAAGTTTTTACCTAAAAGACTTGGAGAAATAGAGAATAGTTTGGTAGATAATTCTTTAATGAAAAAAGTTTTCAAAATAGAATTAACTTCATTAAAAAAAGGTTTAGAAGAGACTTTTAATTTTTATAATAATAAATATTCTAAAAATCTTGACTTTTTTTAGTGAAAATATAACATAACAGTTATTTTTACAGGAGAAATAGAAAGGGATGAAAGCTCTTGGGAAGCATGTTGTAGCGGAATTTTATGAGTGTGATTTAAATGCTATAAATGATGTAGCAAAGGTAGAAGAATTAATGCTGGAAGCAGCGAAGAGAACAAATGCTACTATAGTTGATTCTATTTTTCATTCGTTTAATCCTTATGGAGTCAGTGGAGTTATAGTTATAGCGGAGTCTCATTTAGCTATACATACATGGCCTGAGTATAAATTTGCCTCAGTCGATATTTATACCTGTGGAGATACCGTGAAGCCTTGGATAGCTTATGAATATTTAAAAAGTGCTTTTTCAGCACATAATATTAGTGTTATAGAAATGAAAAGAGGAATAATGAGTTCTTATGATGGAGAGTTAAATCATAAAGCTAGCCTTAAGGAAATCTCTAATGAATAATTATAATGAATCTAAATGGCTTGAAGAGAATTTTACCAAAAATGAAAAGCATCTTTATAAAATTAAGGATATTTTAGTTAAAACATCTACTAAATATCAAAAAATGGAAGTTTTAGATATTGAAAATTATAAAAGAGCTTTGGTTCTAGATGGAGAAATCCAGTCGACAGAGTTAGATGAATTTATATATCACGAGTCAATAGTACATCCTGCTATGGTTATAAATGCTAAAGCTAGTGAAGTTTTAGTTTTAGGTGGCGGAGAGGGTGCTACGATTAGAGAGATATTAAAATATAAAAATGTTAAAAAAGTCGTTATGGTAGACATAGATGACAGTGTTATAAATTTTGCAAAAAAATATTTAGAAGTTTTTCATAAAGGATCTTTTGAAGATTCTAGAGTAAAATTAGTCATAGACGATGCTAATAAATATTTGTCAGAAACTTCAGAAAAATTTGATGTAGTTATTTCAGATTTACCTTGTCCTATAGAGAATACTCCTATTATACATCTTTATTCCATAGAGTTCTTTGAAAAAATTAAAAAAGTTTTAAAGCCTGGTGGGGCTGTTGTTATTCAATCTACTCCTTCTGATATTCCTCAGTTTGAAATTTTTAGTGCAATAAATAGAACTTTGAGAGAGATTTTTAGTTTTGTTTATCCATTTTCTAGTTTTGTTCCATCTAGTATTATTACTTGGGGTTATAATTTATGTTCTGATATTGAATTAAAAAATATATTTGATATAAACTATGTGGATGATTTTTTAGAAAAAAATCTTTTAAAAAACGATTTAAGATATTATGACGGTATTACAAATATTAAAATGTTTAGTTTTCCTAAGCATTTGAGAAAAATATTAGAAAATGAAACAAATATCTTAAAAAAAGATAATTTAAAATTTTTGTTTAAATGAGAAAATAAAATTTTATGGATCAAACTAGAGTTCCAATCTTCACAACTATTTTAGAGCATGCCAAAAGAAATGTTGTATCTTTTCACACTCCTGGGCATAAAAATGGTAATAGTATAGATGCGGATTTGTTAGAATTTTTTGGTAAAAATATTTTTAAAGCGGATCTTACAGTTTTTCCAGAGGTTGATTCTATTCACGATCCTACTGGAATAATAAAAGAAGCAGAAGAGCTTTATGCAGAGCTTGTTGGAGCAAAACAGACATTTTTTTTATTAAATGGATCTAGTATGGGAAACCAGGCAGCTTTTATGTCTGTATGTAATCCTAGAGATTCTATAATTTTATCTAGGAATGCACATAAGTCTGCTATGGCTGGAATAATTTTAGGTGGAATTTGGCCTATATGGATAGAACCTATCATAGATAGAGAATTTGATTTATTTTTTGATAGTTCTCCTTCACAGATAGAAAAAGCATTATCAAGATTTCCTGAAGCAAAGGCAGTTTTTGTTACCAATCCTACTTATAACGGAGTTTTGACTGATATAAAAAAAATAGCGGATATAGTCCATAGTGCTGGGAAAATTTTAATAGTAGATGAAGCTCATGGTGCGCACCTTGGGATGACGGATAATATTTCAAAATCTAGTGTAAGATTGGGTGCAGATATAGTTATTCAAAGTAGTCATAAAACTTTGTCTGTTTTTAGTCAAGGATCGGTTTTACATGTTTGCTCCGATAGAGTGGATATTGATAGGGTAAAAAAAGTTATTTCTATGCTTCATACTACCAGCCCTAATTATATTATTCTTTGTTCATTGGATGTAGCAAGGCGTCAGATGTTTTTTAATGGTAAAAAATTAGTAGATGATATGAT
>ONXP01000087.1 GCA_900321865.1 uncultured Elusimicrobia bacterium | reverse complement strand
ATAGCGATGGAAAAAGAGCTTAGGTTTGCTATTAGAGAAGGTGGTAAGACAGTAGGTGCTGGTGTTATCAGCGAAATTTTAGCATAAAATAATTTTTAGACAAAAGGGTTTATAAAATATATGAGAGAATTAATTACTTTAGCATGTGAAGAATGTAAAGAGCGAAATTATAATTATGATAAAAATAAAAAAAAACATACAGAAAAATTAGAATTAAAAAAATACTGTAAATTTTGTAGAAAAAAGACGAATCATAAAGAGATTAAATAGATACATTTCATTATTTCATTGAATGATCTTTGCTTTTTTAATTAGGTCTGTGGCTCAATTGGTAGAGTAGTGGTCTCCAAAACCATTGGTTGGGGGTTCGAGTCCCTCCAGACCTGCTATTATCTATTGTGAGGTAAAAATTTGCAAAGTAAATTTAATTTTATTTTAAATGAAAGAATAGGTTTACCTTTTACCTATAATGAGTCTAAAATTGTTGTTATTCCTAGAGATACTGATGTTTTTTTTATTTATTGGGATATATCAGAACTAACGAAGAAAGATTTATGTGATAAAGGGATTGTTTGTAATATTTTCATCAGAGTTAGAAATTTAAATTCTGAAAAGTATTCTTATATTTTTCATCCTGAGCATTTTACAAAAGATTGGTATTTTGATATTTCTTATACAGAGTTAGATAGAAATTCTATAATTTCTGATATTGGAGTTTATGATAATTCTGGAAATTTTTTAGTTTTGGCATCGTCGAATGTGATTAATTTGCCGAATAAATTTTATTTTGGAAAAGACTATAATTATTGGCAAAAGAAAAAAGGTAAACATAATAATTTAAAATCTAAAAATCACACTGGAATGTTATATAGTATACAAAACATTAATTCAAATGAATTTTATAATTTTAATTCGGGAACTTTTATGAAGTCAGTAAAAAGGTAATTCTAATATGATTGATAATAAAAAAAATGTGAAGGGATATTTATCTCTAGTTTTGCATGCACATCTTCCCTTTGTTAGACATCCAGAATGGGAAGATTTTTTAGAAGAGGATTGGCTTTATGAAGCTATAACTGAGACATATTTGCCACTTTTGGATGTTTTCGAAAGATTATATGATGAAAATATAGATTTTAGAATTACTATGTCTATAACTCCGACTCTTTGTGCAATGTTATCAGATGAACTTTTAATAAATAGATATAAAAAACATTTAAATAAATTATTAGAATTATCTGAAAAAGAAATTGTTAGAACACAAGATAATTTGGCTCAAAATTTAACAGCCAAAATGTATAATCAAAAATTTGTTAGATACAAATATCTTTTTGAGAAAAAATATAACTCATTTATTTTGTCAGGTTTTAAAAAGTTTCAAGATTGTGGAAAATTGGAAATTATTACTTGTGGAGCTACTCATGGTTTTTTTCCTTTTATGATTGATAATAAAAGCATAGAAGCACAAGTAAAAATAGCTGTCAAAGAGTATGAAAGATTTTTTAATAGGCATCCTAGGGGTATATGGCTTCCGGAATGTGCATATGTTTCGTCTGTTGATCAGATTCTTTCTGACAATGGTATAAATTATTTTTTTCTTGATACTCATGGGCTTCTACTAGGCACTCCTACACCGGAATTTGATGTTTATTCTCCTATAAAATGTCCATTTAATAATGTTTTTGCTTTTGCAAGAGATTTAGAAACTTCGAAGCAAGTTTGGAGTAAAGATGTTGGATATCCTGGAGATTTTAGGTATAGGGAGTTTTATCGAGATATTGGGTATGACTTAGATTATGATTATATAAAACCGTATTTGCATAGTGATGGAGTAAGGCGTAATGTTGGGCTAAAATATCATAAAATAACTGGAAAAAATTGTGATTTGGAATATAAACAAGAGTATTATCCTCCTGATGCTATGAATGCTACATTTGAACATTCTAGTAATTTTTCTTTCAATAGAGAAAAACAAATCGAATATTTATTTTATTCTATGGGGAAAAAACCGATAGTTGTTGCTACTTACGATGCTGAACTTTTTGGACATTGGTGGTTTGAAGGGCCTAGTTTTATAGAAAATTTGTTTAGAATAATTTATTATAATCAAAATGTTTATTCTACTATTACACCATCAGAGTATTTATCTATTGAAAAAGAAATTCAAACTGTAAAACCAGCGGATTCTTCTTGGGGAGATAAAGGTTATTATGAAGTTTGGCTAAATGGAACAAATGATTGGATTTATAGGCATTTGCATAAAATTACAGATATTATGATTAATTTAGCTACAAAATATAATAAACCAAATATTTCTGATTTAAAGAGAAGAGCACTAAATCAACTTTCTAGGGAACTTTTATTAGCACAGTCTAGTGATTGGGCCTTTATAATAAATAATGGAACTATGACTGAATATGCAGAAAAAAGAACAAAAAATCACATAAATAGATTTTTTAAATTAGCAGAATTTATTGAAAATGATAATTACGATATGCATATATTAGAGGATATTGAAAAAAAAGATAATATTTTCCTTTTTGTGGATTATCGAGTATATAGCAAATAAATATGAATGTTATTTTTTCTGATTTTTTTCATTTAGATAAATATTTTAAAAGTGTAGATAAGTATATTGTTATAATTGGGGCATTCGACGGAATCCATCTAGGGCATAGGCGGTTATTTGAATTCGTTAACAGTTATAAAAAATTTTATAATTATAAAGTTTTAGTTTTGACATTTTATAATGCTTTTAAGAAAATTTGTTTAAAAAAATATTCTTCATTTATTTTTGGTAATAGAGAAAGGATAGTTATTTTTAAAGATTTAGATAAAGATTTTAGAATAAATGATATTTTATTTTTAAAACTAAATAAAAAGTTGATTTTTTTGCCTTCTGATATGTTTTTAAATCTTACAAAAAGGAATATTAATCTTGATTCTATAGTTGTTGGAGAAGACTTTAGATATGGAAATAACATGGAAGGGAATATTGAAACTTTAAAGGATTTTGGTAGAAAAAATAATATTAATGTTATATCAGTTCCTATGATGTTTGATGATGACAAAAGGAAAATTTCATCTACCGAGATAAAAAAAGCATTAACTTTAAACAATTTGAGTTTGGTAAAAAAATATTTGGGATATGATTTTTTTGTTATAGGAAAAGTAATAAAAGGAAATTCTTTAGCTAGAAAATTTGGATATCCTACAGCCAATTTATTTATACAAACAAATAAAATTTTGCCTGTTGGAGTTTTTTTAGGAAAAATAAATATAGAAAATCGTTTTTTTTATGGAATAATTAGTGTAGGAAAGAGAGAAACATTAAAAAAAGATTTGAAAATTCTTTTAGAGGTTCATATCTTTGATTTCAATGAAAATATTTATAACAAGATTATAAAGGTATTTTTTTTAGATTATATTCGTGCTCAAAAAAAATTTGATAATTTAGAAAAACTTTTTTTACAAGTAAAAGAAGATGTTTTTTTAGCTAAAAATCTTTTAAAAGGGAAATAGATGATAAACAATAAGTTATATTTTTTGTTTATGTTTAGTTTTTTGTTCTGCATAGATTTATTTTCTTATGATAAAATAAATAGTGCTAGTTTTTTGAGGATATATTCGTCGCCTAAAATTGCTTCTATGGGCGGAGCTGGTAATGCTATTCCTGGAGATATTAGTAATAATGAACTTAATCCTAGCAATATGTACTGGATGGATTCTAGGCAAATTTATTTTTCTTATACATCTTGGTTTGAGGATATAGATATTAGCTATTTAGCTTTAGGTTTGCCTATTGGAAAAAATAGAGTATTAGGCTTTTCTGGTAAAAATTTAGCAATAAAAGATATAGAAGGAAGAGATATTAATGGAGTTTTTACTGGAAATTTTGGGGCAAAAGATAGCTGTTATACTTTATCTTTGATGCAAAAATTTTTTAATAGGTGTGCGATAGGTTGTAATGTAAAGTTTATTAGTGAAAAAATTGATAATTATTCTGACGATTCTATTGCATATGATTTGGGATTGTTATTTTATTTGAATGAAAAATTTGTGTTTTCCTGTGCTGGTAGGAATTTTGGAGATGGTTTGAAATTATATAACGAGGAATTTTCTTTACCATTGACATATACTTTAGGTCTTGGATATCTAAAAAAAGATAAATATAATTTTGAGATTGGCATAGACAAAGAAATAGACTGTGATATTATCGTTAGAACTGGAATAGAAATTTTTGCTTTTGATATTTTAACTTTTAGATTAGGGAATATTGATACTAAAGAAGATTATGATAGTAATGATTTTACTTTTGGTTTAGGTTTGAATATAAATAATACATGGTTTTTGGATTATGCATATTTGCCTTTTTTTGATTTTAATAATTCGCATAGATTTTCAATAAGGCTTAATTTTTAATTATTTTTTATTAAAATAAAAACAAACAAAAATGTTTGTGTTGTAAAATGCTGTGATTTTTTATTTTAGGAGGGGAATATGGCACTAGTAACAACAGAAGAGATGTTTAAAAAAGCATATAGCGGGGGTTATGCTATAGGGGCATTTAATGTAAACAATATGGAGATAATTCAAGGTATTACTGAAGCTGCAAAAGAAGTAAATGCTCCATTAATTTTACAAGTTTCCGCAGGAGCTAGAAAATATGCTAATCACACATATTTAGTAAAATTGGTTGAGGCTGCAGTTTTAGAAACAGGATTGCCTATAGCACTTCATTTAGATCACGGAGATAGTTATGAACTTTGTAAATCTTGTATAGATGGTGGTTTTACTTCTGTGATGATAGATGGATCTCATTATAGTTTTAAAGAGAATATAGAACTTACAAAAAAAGTAGTAGACTATGCACATGAAAAAGGTGTTGTTGTAGAGGGAGAGCTGGGAAGGCTTGCTGGAATAGAAGATGCAGTAAATGTTTCAGACAAAGATGCTTCTTATACGAGACCAGAAGAAGTAGAAGAATTTGTTTCAAAAACAGGAGTAGATTCATTGGCAATAGCTATCGGAACTAGCCATGGAGCATATAAGTTTAAACCTGGGCAAAAACCTCAACTTAGAATGGATATTTTGGATGAAGTTGCTAAAAGATTACCAGGATTTCCTATAGTTCTGCATGGAGCATCATCAGTTATTCCAGAATTTGTTGATATGATAAACAAATATGGTGGAAAAATGCCAGATGCTATAGGTATTCCAGAAGATATGTTAAGGGAAGCAGCTAGGAAGGCTGTTTGTAAAATTAATATAGACTCTGATCTTAGGCTTGCTATGACTGGAACAATTAGAAAATATTTTGCGGAACATCCAGAACATTTTGATCCAAGGCAGTATCTAGGACCTGCTAGACTTTCAATAAAAGAATTAGTAAAAAATAAAATCGTTAATGTTTTAGGATGCAATAATAAAGCATAACTCAAGTTTTAAATTGTAGATACAGAATTTATGAATTTTTTATATAGTTTTGTATCTATAATTTTTTATTATTTTTCAAATTTTGAATCTTTGTATGTTTTTTGATTTTATCTAATAATCTAAATAAAAATAAAAAGTTTTAAAAATAAAAAAAATTAAGGAAGAAAATTTAATTCTTCCTTAATTTGAAATAAAGAATTAAAGTTCTGTCAAAAGTTTTTGGTAGCTTGCTAATCTCCAATATTTATCTGAAACTAGATCTTCTGCTGTGTCTATGTCCTTTCTAATTAAATTTAAAATCTCGCTTCCTTCGTTTGCAACATTTTTTGCTACTGTTAAAAGATTTTTTATATTGCCATAAGAATTATTTTTATTTATAAAATCTTTAAGTTTTTTTGAGTTTTCTCTAACATTGTCGTAAATATTTATTAATATTTTTAATTCTTTATAAATATTTTTAGATTCTAATTTTGCATCTTCTATATGTTTATTGACAATAGATAAATCGTTAATTTGTTCCAAAATTGCAGGCAAAAGAAGTGTATTTATCATTTTTATAGCATATTCAAATTCGATATTTTTTAATTTTATATAATTTTCTAATTTTATTTCTATTTTTGAATTTAATTCTCTTTCTGATAAAATTTTATAGTCTTCATATAATTTTACAACTTTTTTATCCAATAATAATTCCAAAGCATCCGGAGTATTTTTAGCATTAGGAAGACCTCTTTTTTTAGCTTCTTCCTGCCATTCTAAAGAATAACCATTTTTTTCGAATCTTACATCTTTGGTTTCTTTAATTATTTCCTTTACCACTTCAAGAGCTTTTTGCTTTATATCATTGCCTTTTTTTGAAATTATTCTATTATAAATTTCGTGATAGCCATAAGCACAAATAAGATTCAAAGTTGTTCCAGCATCTGATGGATTGCTAGATGATCCTAAGGCTCTAAATTCAAATTTATTTCCAGTAAAAGCTATAGGTGAAGTTCTATTTCTATCGGAATAATCTTTATTTACTTTTGGTAAATTTTGGACTCCTAAAGTAATTTCATTTATTTTTTTAGAGGTGATTTTTTCGCTATTTTCGATAGATTCAAATAATTCGTTTATATATTGCCCTAAATAAATAGACATTATAGCAGGAGGAGCTTCATTTGCACCTAATCTGTGATCGTTTCCTGCATCAGCCACACTAGCTCTTAACACTCCACCAAAATTTTTTACACCCAACAAAACAGCTGAAATTGTTAAAAGAAAAGTGATATTTTTTAAAGGAGATTTAGAAGGATCAAAATAATTTACTCCAGTATTATCTCCTATTGACCAATTAAAATGTTTTCCAGAGCCATTAACTCCTTTAAAAGGTTTTTCGTGCAAAATAGCAATCATGTTATGACGATTAGCAACTTTTTTTAAAATTTCCATTATTTGTAAATTATTGTCTATTGCGAGATTTGCTTCTTGGTAAAGAGGAGCTATTTCAAATTGGTTAGGGGCAACTTCATTATGCCTTGTTTTAGCTGGAATGGCTCTTCGATATAATTCTCTGTCTACATCTCCCATAAATTCTAAAACTTTTTCTTCAATATTCCCAAAATAATGATCTTCCATTTGTTGCCCTTTGGCTGGTTTTGTTCCAAATAATGTTCTATTACAAATTTTTATATCTGGGCGACTTTCAACAAGAGCCTTTGACAATAAAAAATATTCTTGTTCTATTCCAGCAAAAACTTTTATTTGCTTTGCATTTCTATTTCCTAATAATTTTTGAAGTTTCATAGCTTCAATATTTAAAGCATTCATAGACCTTAAAAAAGGAGTTTTTTGATCTAAGACTTCGCCTTTCCAAGATAAAAATACAGATGGAATAACTAAGGTTTTCGTTTTTCCCGCTTCCAAAATAAAAACAGGAGATGTAGGATCCCAGGCGGTATATCCACGTGCCTCAAAAGTAGATCTCATTCCTCCAGATGGAAAAGATGAAGCATCAGGCTCAGATTGAATAAGCTGGCTAGCAGAAAATCTTTCTATAATTTCATCTTTTTCTCCATAATCTATAAATGAATCATGTTTTTGGGCAGTTCCTCCTCTTTGTGGCTGAAACCAATGTGTAAAATGTGTAGCTCCTTTTTCTATAGCCCATTCTTTCATAGCATGGGCAACTTCACTGGCTATTGAAATATCTAAAGGGTCATTATTTTCTATTGTGGATAAAAGTTTTTTATAAATAGATTTACTTAGTTTTTGCTCCATAATTTTTTTACCAAAAACTAATTCTCCATAAAAGTCATGAATAGATTCCATAAAAACCTCCTAAAATTTATTCATAAATAAATATAATAACTGATATATATTATGTCAAGTTATTTTTCTTAAAATTATGTTTTTAGTTTGTTTATATGTCTACATTTTTAATAAAATATTATTTTTAAAGAATTAAATTTTTAAAAATACAATAAATTTTATAAATTTAGTTTTAATAACAATTTAAACTAAACACTTAAATTTGAATTTTAATATAATAAAATTTTTTAAAATTGTTGTGTTAAAAAAATAATAGAATGAAATACAATTTATATTTAATATTTTTTTTAAATTAGAGAAATTTGTGAAATGAAAAATTAAAAAAAATTTTTTGAAAATTATTTAGTTTGGAATAATTTTATATTTTTTAAGAGTAAATTATAAATAAAAAAAGAGACCCTAAAAAATTTAGGATCTCTTTAAAAAAAGAAAATTTTCAAGAAATAAAATAAAAAGAATTATTTATTTAGTCTAGATTTTAATTTTTCTAATTCTTCTTTTAATTCTTTTGGCAATCTGGTATCAAATTTT
This sequence comes from uncultured Elusimicrobia bacterium, assembly GCA_900321865.1. Classification (GTDB taxonomy): domain Bacteria; phylum RUG730; class RUG730; order RUG730; family RUG730; genus RUG730. Next base: position 12,886 of record ONXP01000087.1, on the reverse strand, counting down.
TTATAAAATTCCTCTATAGATTCAACTTCTTTTTTCCAGCCTTCTGTGTCAACTTCTGTTAAAGATTTTATATCACAATTTTCTAACCCTTTTAAATCGATAGAATCTTCATTTGGAAGAATTCCTATAGCTGTTTCTTTTCCCTTTGTTTTCCCAGAAATTCTTTCTGTAATATATTTTAAAACTCTAGAATTATCTCCATATCCTGGCCACATAAAATTCCCATCTTTATCTTTTCTAAACCAGTTTACAAAAAAGATTTTTGGAGCCTTGTCTCCTAATTTTTTACCTATTTCGAGCCAATGTCCAAAATAATCCGCCATATTATATCCGCAGAAAGGTAACATTGCAAAAGGATCTCTTCTAACTACTCCAACTGTCCCAATATTTGCAGCTGTAGTTTCTGAACCTGTAGAAGATCCCATAAATACTCCGTGAGCCCATGACAAAGCTTCATTAACTAAAGGAATAGTATTTGGTCTCCTTCCACCAAATAAAATAGCAGATATAGGAACCCCTTTAGGATTTTCCCAATTTTCATCAATTACAGGACATTGGGATGCAGGAGCTGTAAAACGGGAATTAGGATGTGCCCCTTTTTCTGGACTATTTGGAGTCCAATCATTCCCTTTCCAATCTATTCCATGACTAGGAGCATCTACTCCCATTCCTTCCCACCAAACATCACCGTCATCAGTTAACACAACATTTGTGAATATTGTATTTTTTTGAACAGTAGCTAGTGCATTAGGGTTAGATTTTATAGATGTTCCAGGAGCTACTCCAAAGAATCCTGCTTCTGGATTTATTGCATAAAGTCTGCCATCTTTTCCTATTCTCATCCAAGCTATATCGTCTCCTAAAGTTCTCACTTTCCAACCTGGAAGAGTAGGTTTCATCATAGCAAGATTGGTTTTTCCACATGCACTAGGGAATGCAGCTGCTATATAAAAAGTTTTCCCTTCTGGATTGGTTAATGCAAGAATTAACATATGCTCCGCCATCCAACCTTCGTCTCTAGCTTCAACAGTAGCTATACGAAGAGCAAAACATTTTTTCCCAAGTAAAGCATTTCCACCGTACCCAGAACCATATGACCAGATTGCTCTTTCTTCTGGGAATTGAACGATATATTTGCTTTCTATAGGGGCACAAGGCCAAGATGTATCTTTTTCTCCATCATTTAAAGGTTTTCCTACAGAATGTAAACAAGGGATAAAATTACCATTTTCACCAAGTTTTTCTAATATTTTATCTCCCATTCTGGTCATAATTCTCATATTTGCAACAACATATGCAGAATCTGTGATCTCTATGCCGATTTTTGAAATAGGAGCATCAACTGGACCCATAGAAAAAGGAATAACATACATAGTTCTTCCTTTCATACATCCATCGTAAAGTTTAGTCATAGTTTCTTTTATTTCTTCTGGATCTACCCAGTTATTGGTAGGACCTGCATCTTCCTTTTTTTTAGATGCAATAAATGTTCTATTTTCTACTCTGGCAACATCGCTAGGATCTGAACGAAATAAATAACATCCAGGTCTTTTTTCTTGATTTAATTTTGTAGCTAAACCTTGTTCCACCATTTCATCTAAAAGTCTAGTAGATTCTTCTAGGCTACCATTACACCAATAAACATTTTTTGGTTTACAAAGTTTTTCTATTTTTTCAACCCATGCTAAAACTTTTTTGTTTTTGCATTTAACATCAGTTGATTTTTTACAGCAACAACCCATACAAAACACTCCTTTTAAAAAAATTTTAATATTATTCTATATATTTTTACAAAAATTAAAAATTATTTTTTATTTATTTAATTGATGCAATTTAGTAATATTAATTTTAGATATTTTTCGTAGATGTTTTTATAAATTAAAATTTCATAGTTTTTATAATTTTTAATGAAAAAATATTAAATTTTTGTTATTATAAAAAACTAGTTGTTTTTTTTATTTTATAAGGGAAAAATATGTTAAAAATTTACAATACACTTTCCAAAACCAAAGAACAATTTGTTGTAAATTCTAAAGAAATAAAGATGTATGTTTGTGGTATTACTCCATATGATAAATGTCATATAGGACATGCTAGATGTTATGTAATTTTTGATGTAATTAAAAGATATTTAGAATATTTGGGGTTTGATGTTAAACATATTCAAAATTTTACAGACATAGATGATAAAATTATAAAAAAAAGTATAGAAGAAAAATTAGATTTTCATGCAATTTCTTCTAGGTATATAGATGATTATTTTGATGTAATGGACAAACTTAATATTAAAAGAGCTTCTTTTTATCCAAAAGTTTCGGAAAATATTGATAAAATTATCAAATTTATAGAAGTTTTAATAAATAAGGAATATGCATACGAACTGGATGGAGATGTTTATTATAGCATTCAAAAATTTCAAAATTATGGGAAGCTTTCTGGCAGAAGTTTAGATGAAATGAAAATTGGAGCGAGAGTAGTTGTTAATGATGATAAAAAGAATCCGTTGGATTTTGCATTGTGGAAAAAGTCTAAAGAATTTGAGCCTTTTTGGGAATCTCCATGGGGAAAAGGTAGGCCAGGATGGCATATAGAATGTTCTGTTATGGCTCTGGATAATTTGGGGAATACTATAGATATTCATGGCGGTGGCTCGGATCTAATTTTTCCTCATCACGAAAATGAAATTGCCCAAAGTGAAAGTTTTACTGGAAAAATTTTTTCTAGGTTTTGGATTCATAATGGGTTTATAATGATAAATAAAGAAAAAATGAGTAAATCACTGGGAAATGCTTTTAGTTTGGATGATATTATTAAGGTTTATGATCCTATGGCATTAAGAATTTTTTTGCTTTCTAACCATTATAGAAAGCCTTTGGATTTTTCAGATGATAAATTAGTAGAGAATTCTAAAAGGTATAAAAAGTTTGTTAATTTTTATGATTTTTTGAGTGAAAAAGTGAAAAATATAGATCAGAAAACTAAAAACTGTGATAAATTTGATGATATTGAAGAAATAAAAAAAGATTTTTTCGAAGGGTTAGATGACGATTTTAATACTGCTAGATGTATAGCAAATATTCATAATTTGATAGACTTGGGAAATGTTGCAGAAGAAAATGAAAAATTTAAGGCTATTTTAGAATTATTTTTGACTTTTACAAATATTTTAGGGATAAGTTTAAAATCTAAAGAAAAAAATATAGAATTATCACGAGAAATAAAAGATTTAATTGAAAAGCGAAATATTGCAAGGCAAAATAAAAATTGGTCTTTATCAGACGAAATTCGGGATATTCTAAAAAGTAAAAAAATTCTAGTAAAAGATACAAAACAAGGGACAGAAATAGAATTTTTGGAATAATTTTTTAGGAGTTTTTTAATGACTAAAAATATTTCTTTTTCTGTTTTAGGGATTGATTCGAATAGATTTGTTTTGGCTACTTGTGAATATTTGGAAAATTATTTGAAAATTATAAATTTTGATAATATTCTGTCTACTGGGATTTCTAATGGAATTATTACATCTATAAATGATGCTAGTATTTCAATAATTGAATTAATAGCGAGAGTAGAAAAAAAACTTTCTTTAGACATTAATAATTTATATGTTCTAATAAATAATGATAATATTTTTTTGAAAAGACAAATAGAAACTATCAATATAAAAAATGCTAAATATATTACAGAAAATGATAAAAATGATTTGATGGATAAGTTATATAATGAATCTGAAGCTTCATTGGATAATAAATTAAAAGTTTTGGAAGTTATTCCTATTCGTTATAAGGTTGATGATAGAAGTTATGTTATAGATCCATTAGAAATGGATGGAAAAATGCTGGATCTTGAGGCAGATATAGTTTTGGCTTCTAAATCAATGATAGACGATATATATAAAACTATAAATAAATCTTCTATATCTATTTCTGGGATTTCTTATTTTGATGTCGTCATAAAGGATATTTGCATTTTTAGAGAAGAAAAAGAACTGGGGGTCTTAGTTTTAAATATTTCTATAGATTATACGAATATAATTATTATAAATAAAAATAATATAGTTTTTTCAAAAAGGTTAAATTTTGGAGGGAATTATTTAATAAAAGACATAATGTATTGTCTAAAAGTTTCTTATGATGTTGCTAAAAAAATAATAGAAGAAAACTTAAATGTAAATTTTGAAAGTGATAATTTTGTTACATATTTTGATACAAATAATGATAAAAAAAATATAACATATACAAAAATTTATGAAATTTTAGAAGCCAGATTAGAAGAAATATTTTTATTAATTAAAGATAAAATTCTAAACGAAAAAGAAAATTTATTTTCTTATGGAATAGTATTAATGGGTTGGGTTTCAAATATAAACTTTGTTAAAAATTTTCTTGAAAAAATTTTTGGAATAAAGGTGAGACTTTCTTTTATTGATGATAAAAAGATAAAATTGGCAGAAAATCTTTTGTCTATAGAAGATATACGGTCTAATTTAGTTTTTTTATCGGCTCTAGAATATTTTTATTCAAAAAAAGAAATATTAAATATTTTTGCAAAAAAGGCTAAAGGCATTACTATTTTTTCTAAGATGAAAAAACAATTAGAAAGGATATTGTAGCTTATGTTTTCAGTAGAAAAAGAGACTTTTAATCCTTATCCTGCTAATATAAAAATTATAGGAATAGGTGGAGCAGGTGGGAATGCAGTCAATAGAATGATAGATTTTAAGTTATGTGGAGTAGATTTTATAGCTGCTAATACAGATGTTCAGGCATTAAAAAGATCTAATGCATCTGTCAGAGTTCAATTAGGGGAAAAAATAACTAAAGGGCTGGGTGTCGGTGGAGATCCAATTCTTGGAGAAAAAGCAGCTAATGAAGATATAGAAAGAATAAAAGAAATAATTTCAGGAACTGATATGATTTTTTTAACTGCTGGAATGGGCGGAGGGACTGGAACAGGAGCAGCTCCTATTTTTGCAAAAGTTGCTAGAGAATTTAATATTTTGACAGTTGGGGTGGTGACTTTTCCTTTTGCTTATGAGGGTAAAGTTAGAGAAGCTAGAGCTATAGAAGGGATTTCAAAATTAAAAGAGAATGTCGATGCTTTAATTGTTATCCAAAATCAGAAAATTTTTGATATTGCATCTGGTTCTATATCTTGTTTAAATGCTTGGGAAAAAATAGATGATGTTTTAAGGCAGTCCATCCAGAGTATTACAGATGTAATTACAGGAACAGGAGTAATAAACTTAGATTTAAACGATGTAAAGGCTGTTATGACTAATTCTGGAGAGGCTTTGATGGGAATTGGTGAATCTAGCGGGGAAAATAGAGCCATAAAAGCAGCAGAAATGGCAATGAATTTACCTTTCTTCAATGAAAAATCTATTAGAGGGGCAACAAAAGGTGTCATAGTAAATATTACTGGCAACAAAAATATAAAAATGAACGAAGTAAAAGACATAATGGATATGGTTCATCAATCAGTTTCTAGTCAGGCAGAAATTTTTTCTGGATTAGTTTTAGATGATACTTTAGAAGATAAAATAAAAGTTTCGTTAATTGCAACCAATCTTAGGGAATCTACTTTTAGCTCAAATGATGAAAAACTAAGAGATTTAGAAAAGTTTAATAATCATAATTTGACAGCATATCAGAGTGTGAAAAATTTAGAATTAGATAATATTCCGGCATATTTTAGAAAAAGAAATAAAATTTAATTTTTTTTGGAGATTTTATATGAATAGACCTATTGCTTTGATTATATTAGACGGTTTTGGTATAAATAAAGAAAAAGAAGGTAATGCTATATTTTTTGCTAAAACTCCTAATGTTGATAAATTTTTAAAAGAAAATTCATCATCTATTTTAGAAGCTAGCGGTATGAGTGTAGGGCTTCCAGATGGTCAGATGGGAAATTCCGAGGTTGGACACACCAATATAGGAGCTGGTAGAATTGTATATCAAGAGCTTACCAGAATAACAAAATCTATAAAAGATGGAGATTTTTTTGATAACGAAGCTTTTTGTATGGCAGTTTTAAATTGTAAAAAGTTTGATTCTAGTTTGCATCTTATTGGACTTTTGTCAGATGGAGGAGTTCATAGTCATATTGAGCATTTATTTGGGCTTTTGGAATTTGCAAAAAGACAAAGTTTAAAAAAAGTTTTTATTCATGTGATAACTGATGGTCGTGATGTTTCTCCGACATCTGGAGTAAAATTTATTAAAAAATTGCAAGAAAAAATGAAAGAAATTTCTATAGGAGAAATAGCTACTATATCTGGCAGGTATTATGCTATGGATAGAGATAAAAATTTTAACAGAATAGAAAAGGCTTATTCTGCAATGGTTAGAGGAGAGGGGATTAAGGTAGATAGACAAAATATTATTGAAGAAATAGAAAAATCTTATATTACAAAAGATGAAAATGGAGCTTTTATAACGGATGAATTCATTAGGCCAATGGTAGTTATGGATGGAGAAAAACCAGTTTCGTTAATCCGCGAAAATGATTCTATTATATTTTTTAATTTTAGACCTGATAGAGCTAGAGAAATAACTAGAGTATTTGCTGATGATAATTTTAATGAATTTCAAAAAGAAAAAATGAAAGTATTTTATGTTTGTATGACGAATTATGATGCATCGATGCCTAATGTGAATGTAGCTTTTAAGCCTGAGGCCCTTAAAAATACTTTAGGAGAATATATTTCAAAAAAAGGACTTAAACAACTTCGAATTGCAGAAACAGAAAAATATGCTCATGTTACATTTTTCTTTAATGGTGGAATAGAAAAAACTTATGACCTAGAGGATAGATGTCTTATTCCTTCGCCAAAAGTTGCTACATATGATTTAAAGCCTGAGATGAGTGCTTATGAAGTAAAAGACAAATATATTTCTTTGATGGAAAAAAACAAATACGATGTGACTATTTTAAATTTTGCAAATTGTGATATGGTGGGACATACTGGAGTTTTTGATGCGGCAGTAAAAGCAGTAGAAACTGTGGATGAATGTTTGGGTGAAATTGTTGAATTTTTGGTGAAAAAAAATGCAATAATTTTAATTACAGCGGATCATGGTAATGCTGATAAAATGTTTGATCCTATAACTAAAGAAGTTTTTACAGCACATACGACTAATCCTGTGCCATTTATTGTTATAGGTGAAAATGTGTCTTTAAAAAATGGAAAATTGTGTGATATAGCTCCAACAATTTTAGACTTAATGGGATTAGAAAAGCCAAAAGAGATGCTAGGTGAAAGTTTAATAAAAAAGTAAAAATTTTCATATAATATTGATTGACAATAAAATTTAAAAATATTAAGATTAAAAATCTTTTGAGGAATTTATGGATATAAAAAGAATAGAAAGCATTTTTAATTTAGTGAAAGATAATAATATAAAGGAATTCTTTTGGGAAAAAGATGATATAAAAGTTAGAGTTAAAAAATCTTTTTCACCATCTAATTTTAACAGTTCTTTTGAACAATCTGAAGAAATTATAGACAATTCTAATAAAAGTCAAAATGATACAAAAAAAGAAACTGGTCATTTAGTGATATCAAAATCTGTAGGTATTTTTAAAAATTATAATACTGATAAAAATTCTGAAGAAATTAATTTAAAAGTTGGGGACAGGGTTAATAAGTATCAAGTTGTAGGATATATTGAATCTATGCATATTCCCAAAGAAATAATTTCGGATTATGATGGCATAATTAAAGAAATATATATAAGAAATAATGATAAAGTAGAATATGGCCAAAAATTATTTTCTATAGAATAAAATAGGAGTTTTTATTTATGAGTGATAAAAAATACAGTATTGTAGGGGATGAGTTTGTCATAAAAGATTATAATAATTCCAAATCTTTTTCTAGCTTTTTTCCAGCCATAGCTGGAGAATGGGGAAAGCCTATGTGGTGTTATTATGTTAATAGAGGCCAGGCTATTACATGCTTTGGAACACATAGTAAAGAGGGAGCTATTTTAGAGTTTGTTGCAGCAAATAAAGCATATCGTCAAACAGAATTACAAGGTTTTAGGACTTTTATAAAGGTTAATAATACATTTTACGAGCCATTTAAAAATTCTTTTGACAATGAACAAAATAAAATTACTCAGACCATGTATATCAATTCTTATAGAGTAAAATTAGTAGATAGAAATGAAAATTTAGGGATAGAATGCACGGCTGAATTTTTTACATTGCCAAATGAATCATTTCCAGCATTGCTTAAAAAACTGACGATTAAAAATTTATTTAATACAAATATTAGCATTGAATGTTTAGATGGAGTTCCAGATTTAATCCCATATGGAACTACGGATTGGCAATTAAAAAATATGTCTCGTCTTGCTGAGGGTTGGTATAGTGGTGTTTTTTATTCAGATATAAAAAAGGTTCCAGTTTATAAATTACCTGTTGAGCCTCAGGATAGACCAGAAATAGTTCCAATAAAGGCTGCAAATTTTTATTTTGGTTATTATAAGCATTCTGGTAAAAAACATTCTCCAAAGTATTTTATAGATCCAGATAATGTTTTTGGCGAGGTAAAAAATTTTGCATATCCAAAGGTTTTTCTTTCTACTAGTGTAAAAACATTTGACACGGATCCTAATCTTACAGGTAAAAATAAAACTCCTCTAGCTATGGGATTTATGCAAGTAGATCTTTTAGGGAAAGAAGAGTTTACCTATTATTCTGCTGTAGCTCATTCTACAAATTACAAAAACATAGATAATTTAGTGATGATATTAGAAAAAGATAATTTTTTTGAGGACAAAGAAAAAGAAAATAAAGATTTAATAAAAAAACTGACTGAGGCTATTGACACAAAATCTTCTATGCTTAATTTTGACAATTATTGTAAGCAAAATTTTATAGATAATTTCCTAAGAGGTGGATATCCTATTACGATAGGTTCAGGAGAAAATAAAAAAGTATATTACACATATTCCAGGGTTCATGGAGATATGGAAAGAGAATATAATAATTTTATAGTTTTACCTGAGTATTATTCCCAAGGTAACGGGAATTATAGAGATGTAAACCAAAATAGACGTAATGATATATTTTTTAATCAAGATTTGTCAGATGATTTGATAGTATTTTTTATGAATTTAATCCAATTGGACGGATTTAATCCTTTAAAAGTTTTAGGAGTAAAATTTAATATAAATAATATTAATTCGTTTTTGTCAGATGTAAAAGGTGAGATTAATGAAAAATTGACTAATAATTTAGATGAAAATTTAGATAAAATAAAAAAGTTTATTAGTTCTCCTATAACTATCGGCAGTTTTTTTAATTTTGTTGAAGATAATGAAATAGTTTTAAAATCAAAAGAAACAGTTTTAAATTCTATAGTAAAGTATTCTGATATAATTAGCTTAGCAAATCATGCTGAAGGTTATTGGTCTGATCATTGGCATTATAATTTAGATCTAATAGATTTTTATTTAGCAATATTTCCAGACAAATTAGAAAAAATGTTATTAGAAAATAATAGTTATACTTTTTATGATGACTGTTATATGGTAGAACCTAGATCTAATAAATATGTTTTAGCTTTTGGTAAGCCTAAGCAGTTTAATGCTGTTTACAAAGACGATGAAAAAGAATTATTAATTAAATCCAGAGAAAATAATCCTAATGTTGTTAGGACTAATTTTGGAAAGGGTGATATTTATAGAACTAATCTTTTGAATAAATTATTATCACTTTTGGCTAATAAATATTCTTCACTTGATCCAGATTGTATAGGTATCGAAATGGAAACAGATAAGCCTAACTGGTGCGATGCTTTAAATGGTCTTCCTGGAATATTTGGAAGTTCTACTGCAGAATCTTTGGAACTTTTAAGGCTTGTTAGACTATTAAAAAATATGTTGTCAGAAATAAATGAAAAGAAAATTACAAAAGTTAAAATAATGGAAGAAACATTTGAGTTTTTAAACAGCCTTTATAATATAACATTAAAAAATTTGCTAGATTTTAACTTTTGGGACGAAACTCATACCATAAAGGAAAATTATAGAGAAAAAGTCAGATTTGGAATTTCTGGAAATAATATAGAAGTTGAATTAAAAGAGATAAAAAATTATATTGATGCATTTTCAGAAAAATTAGAAAAATCTTTATCAAAGGATAGGATTTTTAATTCTGATAATATAGTTATGACTAGCTTTGAATATGTTCCTACAAAGTATGAAGTTATAGAGGGAAAATTTAGTAAAAAGGGTTTCCAGAACATAAAAGTTTTAGAATTTAAGAGAAAAGATTTTCCAATATTTTTAGAGGGACCAGTTCACTATCTCAGGTTGAGGCCTAATTCTGTAAAAGAGTTTCATGAAAATTTATTGAATAGTGGTTTATACGATAAAAAATTAAAAATGATAAAAGTCAATGCCTCTTTAAAAGGTGTAGATATGAATATAGGCAGAATTAATGTTTTTACTCCTGGATGGTTAGAAAACGAATCAGTTTGGCTTCATATGGAATATAAATATATGTTGGAGCTTCTTAGAAATAATTTAGGGAAAGAATTTTTTGATTTAGCCAAAACCAGCCTCGTTCCATTTATGGATCCTAATGTTTATGGTAGGAGTATTTTTGAAAATTCGTCTTTTATAGTAAGTAGTGCACATCCAGAGCCAAACATTCACGGTCAGGGTTTTGTTTCTAGATTATCAGGATCAACCGCAGAATTTATTTCAATGTGGATAACTATGACATCTGGGGTGAAGCCGTTTTTTATGGAAGGAGAAGAGCTGGCTATGAGATTTACTCCGCAGTTGCCTAGTTATTTGTTTACTGAAGAAGAAAGTGTTTGTGAAAAAACTAATAAAATTATTCCAAAAAATATATTTTCTTTTAAATTTTTAGGGAAAATTAGAGTAATTTTGGTAAATGATTCTAGAAAAAATGTTTTCATAAATGATATAGATTCTGCAAAAATAGAAAAATATATAGTTTCATACGGTGATAAAGATGTAGAAATTGTTGGGGATAAAATAGTCGGAGATGTTGCAAAAGATATAAGATCAGGCAATGTAAAAAGAATAACTGTTATTTTAAATTAAACTTAAAAAGGGCCTATTTATAGGGAAAGAGAATAAATAATCTTTCCCTATTTTTTTATGAAAAAAGTTTTTTTTTTAATTTTATTTTTATGTGTTTTAGTGGTAAATTCATTTGCCAAATTGGTTTCTCAAAAATATGTTTCTGACGATAAATTATTAAAAATAGAAACCAAAATATCTACCAGCACTTTATTAGGTGCCATTATTCCTTATGAAATCAATTTAAGTTATTCTGAAGATATTTTGTTGAATGATTTTGACATAAAAGAAACATTGTCAAATTTTGAAATTAAAAGTTCTTATCGTTCTAATATAAAAAAAGTAGCTTTTTCAAAATATTTAAATCAAAAATATTATTTTTTTTTGATAAAATTTGATATTGGCCAGTTTATCATAAAAGGTTTAAGCATAAACTATAAATTAAAAGATAAAACATTGAATTATACTTTGCCTGACATTTTGATTACTGTAAATAGTTTAATAGATTTAAACAAAGATAAACTTAAAGATCAAAAATTAGGGCTTATTGATATAAAAAATATAGAAAACATTTTTCCTTTTAATATATTTCTTTTTTTTGTTATCATTTTTTTAATTTTTTTTATTGGATTTATTTTTTATAAGTATTTTTATGAGCTGAAAATAAAAACTTTAGAAAAAAAATTATTACCTCATCAAAGGGCATTTTTTAGATTAAACAAAATTAGCAGTTTGAATTTTAAAGATAATATTGAAATAAAAGCATTTTATATAGAATTATCGGAAATTTTAAGAGAATATTTGGAAACGAGATACGAGATAGAAATATTAGATAAAACCACGATGGAGGTTTATCATACACTTTTAAGAGCAAAATTTGACAAAAAAGAGGCTAGGAGCTTGAGAGATTTGATGTCAGAAATGGATTTAGTAAAATTTGCAAAATACATTCCAGATAATGATATTATAAAGTCGCATTTAGATTTTGTTCGTAGTTATGTAATAAATACTAAGAAAAATCCAGAGGAAAACGAGAAAAATGAGCTTTAAATATCCTTATTTTTTATATTTATTTTTATTAGTTTTTTATTTTATTTATAAATTTTTCTTTAAAAAAAATAAATATATTTCATCACTCGATTATTCAAATTTAAATTTAATAAAATCTTCTTTTGGCAATAAAATATTTACTGTTTTTTCTAGAAATAATATTCTAAATTTTTTAAATATTTTATTTCTTTCTTTGGCTATTTTTGCATTATCTAGGCCTCAACACGGTAATAAAATGCAGGAAGTTTTATCTTCTGGTTATGATATTATGATTTGTTTAGATACATCTACTAGTATGCGTGCCGAAGATTTTCAGCCTGGAAATAGATTTACAGTTGCAAAGGATGTTACAAAAAGTTTTATAGAAAAAAGGGAATTTGATAGGATTGGATTAGTTATTTTTGCTGGAGTAGCTTTTGCAGAATGTCCTCTTACAACAGATCATAAGGCTCTTTTAAATGTATTAGATAAATCTATAATAGGCAGTGTTCCGGTAGATGGGACTGCTATTGGCAATGCTATAGTTGTAGCATCTGGCAGATTAAAAAATATAAAATCAAAAGAAAAAATAATTATTTTATTTACAGATGGTAGAAGTAATATGGGGGAAGTTGATCCCATTACAGCATCTAATTTAGCAAAAGAAGTTGGAATAAAAATCTATACTGTTGGAGTGGGTAAAGAAGGAGAAGCTCCGTATCCTATAGATAATTCTATTTATGGAAAGAGGTATGTATCCATAAAAGAAGATTTAGATGAACCGACTT
>ONXP01000088.1 GCA_900321865.1 uncultured Elusimicrobia bacterium | reverse complement strand
ATTTTTTAAAATTATACTTATACTATGCAAATATGATAAAACTATTTACTGCAAAAAAAAACTTTGAAAATCAATCATTTTATTAAAAAGAACACTTTTTCTTTTTTTATAAAAATCTAAATAACTTCTATCTTTTATATTTTTATTATGAATTATAAAAGAACTACATTTTTTACAAAACGATAACAAAATTTATTTAAATAAAGCTTTTTATAATTTAAAACATTTTAAAACATTGAAATTTTTATCCTTTATTAAAAATAATAATTTTTTATGATTTTTTTTAAGACAAAAATTTAATTCTCCAAAATATTTGAAATTAAAAATTTAATAATAATTCATAGAAATACAAATTAAGTATTATTTCTTTAATATAAGATTTTATTTTATTCCATAAATTATCTTATAATAACTCATGCCATTTACTAAATCTTTAAGTAAAAGTATAGATTAACCATTTTCAAATTGATATTTATATTATAATTATTATGACTTTCTTAAAATATAAATATGACAAATAAATTTCTCTTAATTAATATCAAAATATTCACCAATTACTTTTTATATCTATTATATTCTTTAAAACTTCTGAATGGAGCTATTTTTTATGTAATTACATATACACTTTATTAAAAGATTTCAAAATATCTAAAATTTGTTTTAAACAAAATATTCTGCATCTATTCTCATATTCAGTACTTATTTAATATTATTCTATTTATTAGAATTAATAAAAAAACAGATTACAATAAAAAACTAAATATTATCTTTCAAAAATAAGAACTATTTCTCCCTTTATTTCTCTTTCTTCTAATATCTTGTTTATTTCCAAAAAATTCCCTTTTATAACTTCTTCATGAATTTTTGTCATTTCTCTAACTATAGAAATACTAATATTTTTAGGATCTAGATATGAAAAATTTTTCAATTCTTGATCATAAAATTTAGTTAATTTTTTGTTTTTTTGTGGATTATCAGATTTTTCAATTTTTTCAAATTCAGATTTTAATTTTTCCAAATTATCAGAATATTTTAATAAAGCTCCTTCATAAATATCTATCAAACTTTGTTTTAATCTATTTGGAGATTCCAAAAATACTAATACTTTTGCTATTTTTAAAAAATTTATGAAATTATTTATTCTTTCTTCATTTTTTCTACTCATCCATCCAGCAAAATAAAAATTTTCTGTATTTACACCTGACAATACCAAAGCATTAATAATGCTACATGCTCCAGGAAGAGATTCTATTTTTATTCCTTTTGAATATAAAAATTTTACTAGTCTATTTCCAGGATCTGCAATCAAAGGGGTTCCAGCATCAGAAATAAGAGAAATATTTTTTCCTTCCAAAAGCATTTTATATATTCTTTCATCTTTTTCTATATTAGAAAATTTATGATAACTAATTAATTTTTTTGAAATATTGTAATGATTTAAAAGCTTTATACTATTTCTAGTATCTTCACAGAGAATAATATCACTAGAATTTAAGACTTCAATTGCCCTAAAAGTAATATCTTTTAAATTTCCTATGGGAGTGGAAACGATAAAAAATTTACCAAGTTTACATTTACTAGAATTAGAATTAGAATTAAAATTAAAATTAAAATTCATTTTTCATATTTTAAACTTAAAATTTAAATATTTGCTTCTAAATATTCACAAAAAACATCAACTATAAAAGGATCAAATTGCTTTCCTTTTTCTCTTTTTAATTCTTCTAAGGCTTTTTCTTTGCTAATATTTTCTTTATATCCACGATTACTAGTCATAGCATCAAAAGCATCAATTACAGAAAATATTCTAGCTTCTATGGGAATTTTTTCTCCTAATAATCCTTCTGGATATCCTTTTCCATCAAATCTTTCATGATGATATAAAACGACATTAGGAATATATTCAAAAAAATTTATTTTTGATATTATCTCAAAGCCTATTACAGGGTGCCTTTTTATAAGGCTCCATTCACCTTCTGTTAAAGGGGTTTTTTTATTCAATATTTTATCTTCTATTCCTATTTTCCCTAAATCATGAACATAACAGGCCTCTAATATTTCTTTTTTAAACACACGAACATTGGGAATATTATATTTAGAAATATCTAATTTTAATAATAATTTTTTACAATAATAAACTGTATTTTCTGTGTGTTCTCCCATCATGTTATATTTCATATTGATTATTGTTCCAATGTATTTAAAAATTTCTATATCTGGATACATGATAAATT